>JAIKXQ010000020.1 GCA_024684035.1 Eubacterium sp.
CATGCTTTTTTAGCTTCAGCAATAGTTCTTTTTCCATCTATTTCATACCCTTGCTTTTTTAACGCAAAAGTCAGTCCTTCAGAAAGGCCTAAATCATCTTCTAAAAGTAGAATACTCTTCATACGTCCCCCATAAGTCAAATTCTAACAAAAGTCTTATCATATCATTTTAAAATTTCTCAGTGCTTCTTCAATCGCTCTTACCTTTTCCTCCGGACATCCAGGCTGTCTGCTATTCTCAGATTTTGGCTTATTGTAATTTTCACGCTCAATAATCCCATGCTTCTGCTTTACCTGAGCAATGTTCAGATTTGTCACATGAAATCCATAGTGTTCCTGCACCCACTCCTCAATCTCTTTATATGTTGCTTTAGCCTCCGCACTTGTTAGATCAAGCTCATCCATATCCACCTTTACGTTGATATGGTGTTTTGCTTCATGAAGTTTGGACAATAAGCATACCGTCTCCACATGCACAGTTCCCGGGAACATGTCCACGCAACAGATCCGCTCCAGACGGTAGCCGTGATGCAGGAAATACGGAAGATCTCTGGCAAGACTCGAGGGCTTGCAGGAGATGTAGATGATCTTGTCCACGCCATAGGCAACAATCTTCGGCAGCGCCTTCGGATGTATGCCGTCACGGGGCGGATCCAACACGATGGTATCCGGTTTTTCTTTGAGATCATCCAGCACTTTAAGCACATCGCCGGCTATGAAGGTGCAGTTATCCAGCCCGTTCAGCGCCGCGTTTTCTTTCGCCGCCTCAACAGCTTCTTCAACGATTTCCACTCCGACTACATTCTTCGCCACCGGCGCCAGCATCTGAGCGATGGTTCCCGTACCACTGTACAGATCGAAAACGGTCTGATTGTCAATGTCTCCAAGGAATTCCCTCGCCGTGCTGTAGAGAACCTCAGCTCCCTTGGAATTTGTCTGGAAAAAAGAAAAAGGCGTGATCTTGAATTTCAGCCCAAGAAGCTCCTCGTAGAAGTAATCCCGGCCGGCCAGGATGTCCGTATGATCGTTCTGCACAACATCCGCCAGTGAATCATTCACCGTGTGAAGAATTCCGGCGATCTCACCCTCCAGCTCAAGCGCCTGTATTCTGGCTGTGAGTTTCATCAGATCCCCCTGCTCTGCAGTCAGGCTCTCCTCTGTGCGCATCTCACGAGCCCGGGACATCTCCTCTCCTGTCAGCTGCTTTCTCGGATTTCCTTCGGAGAGATCCATTTCATACTGGGAAGTCGTTACAAGATCCACAAGAATTTCTCCGGTCATAACCGCCCGTCGCACCAGAAGATGGCGGAGATAGCCCACGTGGGTCATCTTGCGAAGATAAGGCCAGTTCTTCTCTGTACAGAAATCAAGCACACAGCGGAGGATCCGGTTGAAATCCTCATGCACGATTTGGCAATCGTCTGCCGTGAGAATATCATAGGTGCTGGCTTTCTTATGGAGTCCCAGGGTCAGCGGTCCGTCCTTCTGGTCATCGCCAAAGGAGTATTCCATCTTGTTCCTGTAACCGTTGTTGACAGGACTTCCTTTCACACCCTCGAAGGTATAGTCCGGCACCGCGGAGGTTTTCACAACCTCTTCTTTGTATGCGCAGGCAGGGCCGGAATTTCCCTTTGCGCTTTCTTTACCGTTTACGCTGCCATCTCCGGATTCCGTCGACTCAGTCTCCGTTTTCAGCCTCTTCACCTGTCCGCCCTCGATCAGTGCCTGATCCATGAGTGCACGGATCTGCTCTTCCTTCATTGTGAGCTGATCCTCGTATTTCATGGTGCGATACATACAGCCGCCGCAGGACGGAAAAAGGCTGCAGCCCGCAGGCACCTGCTCCTTCGGCGAATTCTCCAGGATATCCATAAGGATTCCCTCCACCTGGTTTTTGCGCTTCTTATGGATGCGGAAGCGGATCTTCTGACCCGGTATTCCGTTCTTGACGATAACTTCCTGACCGTCCACCGGAACATGTCCCTTGTTGGGGAATGTCACCTTCTCAATGACACCTTCGTATACTTCACCTTTTTTCATATTATTCTGTATGGCTTCCCGCAGATTCATCCCTTACAGAGACTACTTCCTGCGGAAAAATCCTGTCCTTTCTTTTCATTTCATGCAATCGTCAACACTACGCCTCACCTGACGAAATGTTCTTATCTGAAAAACTCAATAATTCAGTATACCAAGACTACTCCCGTTTCATCAAGTGCGCATCCCGGATCGCGAAGCGTTCTTCACTTCTGTGAGCCGCGCATCCGGTCAGAGCGTTTTTGTCCCATAGGGATTTTCGAAAAGCTTTCCTATGAGAAAGACAAAGAGCGGCCGCACCGCCGGCATTTTTCCGTCCGATGTGACCGCTCTTCGCGCTTATATTTCTGCTCTTAACGTAATACTAATGGGGGTATTACTTAGAAGCTGTAGCTGACATTGTTGCTGAAAGTTCCGTTGCCGCAGACACCGAATTCTACGCTTCCGCCGTTCGGAACGTTCGCATTCCATCCCAGAGGTGTGATTACATAGTAGTTTCCGCTCTCTTTTACATCTACATTCCAGCTGGAAGCGATATTAACGGAACTCTTGCTGATCTTCAGTGTCCAGCCGTTTACGTCTTTGCCGCTCTTGTTTACGACTTTGAAGTTCACCTGATATCCGCCGCCCCAGCTGTTGGATGCATACTCAAGAGTAAGTCCCTTGCCTGTGGACGGTGTCTGTGTCGGTGCGCTTGTAGGTGCCTTGGTAGGTGCTTTTGTCGGTGCTTTGGTAGGCGCCTGAGTAGGCTGCGCCTGCTGTCCGTTTACCGGCTCAAAGATCCACTGCTGGTTTGTACCGCCGGTGTACTGCCACTGCATAACGTTTGTTCCGTCTGCTGTGCGGCGTCCGTATACATCCAGTACTTTGGTTCCGTTGCTGCACTTTGTCGCGATGGCAAAAGCATTGCTTCCGTCGATCTTCTTTGCAGTGAACTGCTGTGCGTCCTGTCCGCCTGCATTGTAAATCTGAAGGTTTGCCTCGTTCTCATCTGTTCCATATGCAATATCGCAGTTGAAGTTTCCGAGGGCAGTCTTGAGTGTAAAGTAACCGTTTCCTCTGTTTTCCAAATACCACTTCTGTCCGTCAACACCGCGACCTGTACCGATCTCCACGTTCTGCACGTTTTTGCCGGTATTGTTTGCAACCTGAAGGTATTTCTGGGCATTTACATTCTTGATGTAGTACCAGCCGTCAGAGAGCTGTCCCTGCTGAGCAGGTGCTGTAGTCGGCTGAGATGGCTGGAATGTGGGTTTCGCCGTAGGCTTCGGTGTAGCAGTTGCCACCGGCACATTGGAACCGCCGTTTCCGGCTGTCCAGCTGTCGAAGTCGAAGCTGCCGCGGAATACGAAGACAATGTTCTTGACACCGCTGATATTCTTCATGCTTGCGGAGAAGTCACGGAAGCTTCCGTTTGTTCCGCTGATGTTGATGGTTCCGAGAAGTGTTCCGTTTGCATTGCCATCTCTGACCTCGATGGAACCGTTTCCGGCGGAACGAACACGTGCGCTGATTTTGCTGAGGCCGTTTGTAAAGTTCACGCCTTTAACCTTTGTCCAGTCGCCGTTGTTGATCTGTGTCACATATGTATCACCGTTTCCGGCAACCTGAATGCCTGCCTGATTGAAGATTGTCTCTGCCTGTACCTTCTGATACGGGTTTACATAGGAGAGCTGAGACGGTCCTGTCATGGAAGGTTTGAGGTTGTTGATGCGGGAACCGGATACACTGAGCTGATCCACCTGAGAGGTGCGGTATCCGAGGCTCTGTCCGAGTACTGCATGTTCTACCGATCTGGAGTGGTAAGCCATGTAGTATTTGCCCTTCAGCTCAAAGATTGAGTGATGGTTGTTACCTGTAGACGCCGGGAAGAATACGCCCGGGTTTTTCATTACTTCTCCCTGATATGTGTACGGTCCCATCGGATTGCTTGCTGTCATGTACTCAATAGACGCATTGTTGAATCCGTTTCTGCAGTTCCAGTTGGAGCAGTAGGAATATACATACTTGCCGCCGATCTTGTTGATGCCGGAATCCTCGAAGAGGTACGGAGCGTTGATCTTTGTCGGTGTATTGGCCAGGCTGATCATGTCTGCGCCCAGTTTTACCACACGGGAAGTTCCCGGCATAGCGTGCTGTCCGGACGGAACGCCGCCGCCGAATGTGAGGTAACCGGTGCCGTCATCGTCTACCATAACTGCCGGATCGAACATCCAGACGATACCCTGACATCCCGGTGTTCTTCCGTCAATCAGAGCATGGCCGAGCGGATCTTTCCAGGGTCCAGTCGGACTGTCAGATGTCAGAACACCGATTCCGCCGCCGCTGTTTGCGAAGTAAAGGAAGAATTTCTCTCTTCCGTTGATTTTCTTGTGAGCTGCGCAGGGTGCCCAGGAGCAGGCTGCCCATCTTGCCGCGCCGTTTCCGCCGGCAACGTTGATTGCACCATGATCTGTCCAGTTTACAAGATCTTTGGATGAGAAACAGTTGATCTGTTTGATGGTTCCGTAGGTGTTCTCACCGATTCTTCCGTTCTTGTACTCATAGATATCGTTGGTGGAGTACATGTACGCGGTGTCGTTGTAGACCATGACGCCCGGATCCGCACAGTAGCGCTGTGTAACTACCGGGTTGTTCTCATTGTCACCTTTGATATAATTTCCGTTCTGTACAGTTGCGGCAAAAACAGGTATTGCACTTGTTGAACCGCATGCTGCGAGCATCGTAAGACTGAGTGCAACCGCCGCGGCTTTTTTCCCTTTAAACATATTGTAAAAATCCCCCTATATTTCCCGTTTTCCCGGCGAGAGAGTCCTTCCCCGCATGATTCGCTTCTTTGTTGTCTGCCGCCCCGCAGTTTACCTGCAGAGCGGGCAGATCCATCTTCTTTTTTCCGAAATTTCCGGCTTCTTCCCCATTCCCCGAAAAAACGTATATTACCTTCTGTATGCTGACCCTGCAAAAATATTATGCGTCTCGTCTCTTTCGAACGATCTAAAATCAGCTTAATGTGTAATCAATATTTCCGAGAGAGCCGTTTCCGCATGCACCGAATTCAACACTTCCGCCGTTCGGAATGCTTGCGTTCCATCCGAGAGGTGTAATTACATAGTAGTTTCCGCTCTCTTTTACATTTACGTTCCAGCTGGATGTGATGTTCATGGAATTCTTGTTGATCTTCAGTGTCCAGTTGTTTACATTTGCGCCTGTCTTGTTGACAATCTTGAAGTTCACCTGATAGCCGCCGCCCCAGCTGTTTACGCTCTTCTCAAGAGTCAGGCCTTTGCCAGTGGAAGGAGCCTGTGTCGGTGCTTTGGTCGGTGCCTTTGTCGGAGCCTTTGTAGGTGCCTTTGTAGGTGCCTGTGTCGGCTGTGCCTGCTGTCCGTTTACCGGCTCGAATACCCACTGCTGGTTCGCTGCGCCTGTGTACTGCCACTGCATAACGTTTGTTCCGTCTGTTGTACGGCGTCCGTATACATCGAATACCTTTGTGAGGTTACTGCAGCGTGTAGCGATGGTGTAGGTGTTGTTGATGCCTGTTGTCTTCAGCATGAACTGCTGTGCCTCACCGTTGTGAGCGCTGTAGATCTGAATGTTTGCTTCGTTCTCGTTTGCGCCGTTTGCAATATCGCAGTTAAAGCTTCCGAGTGCGGATTTCAGAGTCACGTAGCCGTTTCCACGGTTTTCAAGGTACCATTTCTGTCCGTCAACACCGCGTCCTGTACCGATCTCTACGTTCTGCACGTTTTTACCTGTGTTGTTTGCAACCTGAAGGTATTTCTGTGCATTTACGTTCTTGATGTAGTACCAGCCGTTGGAAAGGGTTGCTGTGCTTCCCGGTGTCTGTGTGGACGGTGTCTGTGTCGGTGCTGCTGTCGGTGCCTTTGTAGGCGCTTTTGTGGGAGCCTTTGTCGGCTGTGTAGAGCTTCCGCCGCTTGCATTGCATACGAAGGTAGTTACACTCTTTGCCGGAAGGTTGTAGCTGAATCCGTTGTTGGATGTTCCTACACTTGCTTTTGCAAGGTTCTCCCTCTGAGAAGTTCTGTATCTGACAACATTGCTGATGTTGCTGCCGCTTACACGGAAGCCCTGTGTCACCTGATTGTTGTTTGTGTTTACAGCCACGATGACTGTCTTGCCGTCACCCTTGAAGGCAGATACATTGACGCCGGTCTGCGGTGTTGCTGTGGCGTTTACACGTTTGTAACCCCGACGAACGAATTTGGAATACTGAGCCATGCAGTAACCCCTCTTACTGATCTGTCCGTTCTCCTTCATCGGGCTGTAGCTTCTGCGGATGTACCACCATACATATGCCTGGAAGCCGTTGATCATAGCGTTGTGGATGTTCGTGGATACGTCAAGAGCAGCCGGCCATACATCTGCATCCTGGTTGCTGTCCGGTACGTAAACCTCTGTCATCCAGAGATCTTTTCCGGATCCCTTCTGCTGGAACAGAGGGTAGCTCATCTGAGATGGCTGTGTTCCGTAGAAGTGAGTTCCGAGAATATCGATATTGTTCAGTGCGGAAGAATCATTCAGAATCTTGTTGTAGAGATTCTTGTTGTACGAGAAAGACTCCGCGGAAATTACGCGGCAGTTGATTCTTCCTGCATAATTCTTCGTAAAGTTGTAAAGCTCATCCGGTGTCCAGTAGCACCACTCAGCAGCCCAGTCAGGCTCGTTCTGAATAGAGATCGCATAGAGGTTTACACCATTGTTCTTCATATATGCCACGAAATCATTGAGGTGATTTAAGTAGTTACCGTACTGATCATGTCTGAGGCGTACAGTCTTCTTTCCGTTCCAATACGCTGTCTCTGTCATAGATGTCGGCGGAGTCCAGGGAGTAGCAAAAACAATTGCCCCCCTCTGCTGTGCTGCCTTGGCGGTCTTCAGCTCCCTGCTCCAGTTGCTCTTGTTGGGATCCACATGAATTCTGAGGATGTTCAGACCCAGCTGATTGTCATTATTGCCAAAAGCTGTAGCAGTCTGTGCGTCTGTCAGGTCAACACCCCATGTAGGGAAGTTCATTCCTCCGAATCCGCGCATCTCCTGATACTGTGTGTTTGTGTTTACGACAACGTCAGATGCCGCCTCGGCCGGAGCTGCTGCCGGTACCACTGCTGTTGCACCTACCGCGAATGTAAGTGCTGCTGCAAGCACACGTTTTGTGCTCATTTTGAGTTTCTTAAACAACATACTTCTTTCTCCTTCTCCATTATAAAGAATTTACTGTTTCCGCAAATCCAATTTCCAAAGTCCTGATAACAAATTCATGACATATAAGAAATGTATTCACACGTATAATATTACCAAGAACGTTTAATTTTCGCTTCTCAAATGTTGTTCAAACGAGTTAGATATATCAGAATATGATTATTTTATGCCGTATTCATGTGATAAATTGTTCCGATTATTGACATAA
>JAIKXQ010000031.1 GCA_024684035.1 Eubacterium sp.
AATGGTAATGATGGATAAGAATGGTCGTGTGCTTGCGTACGCACCGGAAAAGGCACATTGGTGGGCCACAGCATTCAATCCTGATGAATACAATTTTGACGAGGAAGCCCTTGGATCAAATACAACTGTATATGCAAAATTGGATTTGGATGGCTTTCCAGTTGATAAAAGGGAGGATATTTTTAATGCATTTATGATAAATGCGAAAAAAGGCGCTGATGGTAGATATACAAAAGACGGGATGACATTATGTTTCGAAGCAGACAAGTTAAGTAACAAGTACATAATATATTATAGCTATTGAAGACAGAATGGGAGTAAAAATGAAAGGTTATATATGAGTCGTAGTAGAATTATTATTAGGATATCTGTTTTTGTTGTAGTTTTAGTCTTGTGTTCTTTCTTATTTGGTGGATGTGACATGTTATCCGATGCAAGAAATAGAATAAAACATGTAATAAGAAGTGCATCATCGTCATGGGCGGAAAGTGGTGTTGATGTAGATAAAGATATGGATGCTTTTATAAAAGCGTTAGATAAACATGACAAGAAAGCATTGAAGAAATGCTTTAGTAGTTATGTGCAAAAGAATGATAAAGAACTGGATCAGGAAATTGACGAACTTTTTGCGGCATATCTAGGACCGACAGATTCGTGGAAGTGGAGTATGGATTCGACTCAAAGCTATAGTAGTGCATCAGACGAGGCGAGAGAATATGCTACGCATACAGCGATTCTTAAGTCCCATGGAAAGAATTATTATATTTACATCGAATATACAGAAGGCGAATATGCAGGAAAGGATAGATACGGGATTTGCTGTGTCGACTTTACTACACCGGAAGTACAAGCAGCATATTCGGATCAGCGTTTTGATCTGACAAGTTATAGAGGTTGTGATAGTTGGGAAGGCGAAGAACGGTATAAACTCCATGTGACGATTGATCATAAGGGGGAATATTTGACATGCAGAATATTGAATGCAGAAACTATATTTACTTCATCTGAAAAATACTATTCATACAAAGACTTTTTGAACTTTGTAAATGATAATCAGTCAATAAATGATTTGCGGCAAAAGTTTGGAAATGAAAATGCTTCCAGAGAATATTTGGAAGATGTTTATTACAAGGTAAATGATGGTGAGAATTTGTACGTGAGAATATCATTAAGGCCAATGGCAGGGAATGAAATAATGAGGCTGGATTTGGTAGATGAAGACAATTACGTGAGAAAGCTGTTCGTGGACATTAAGGAGTAGATTGGTAAGAATGAGCCAGCTGCAAAATCTTTCACATAAAGAGAAGGAAAAAATGAATGCAAAAAGCGCCATAAAAGTTTTATTCGTACAGTTAATGGTAGCACTTTGCGTATTGCTAAATGGCTGTGGAATAAAACTGATCGGTTATAAAGGGATAAAAAATGCTTATTCAAGAACTATGTCTACTGCGCAGGAGCTAGTTACAACATCAAATGATAAAATTGACAAAGATATGAATGCTTTTATTAAAGCACTGGATGCGCATGATAAGGGGGCATTACGCAAATGCTTTAGTAGTTATGTGCAAAAGAATGATAAAGAACTGGATCAGGAAATTGACGAACTTTTTGCGGCATATCCAGGACCGACAGATTCGTGGAAGTGGAGTATGGATTCGACTCAAAGCTATAGCAGTGCATCAGATGAGGCGAGAGAATATGTTACGCATACAGCGATTCTTAAGTCCTATGGAAAGAATTATTATATTTACATCGAATACACAGAAGGCGAATATGCAGGAAAGGATAGATACGGGATTTGCTGCGTTGATTTTACAACACCGGAGGTGCAAGCAGCTTTAAGGAGTCACAGGCTTGATTTGATAGATTATAAGAGCAAAAGTAGCTGGGAGCAAGAGGATCATTATAAGATTCATGTGACGACGAAACACAAAGGGGACTATGAAACACGTAGAATATGCAATTATGAAGAGATATTCAATCCGAGTGAGGTTAAGTATTCGGCCCATGAATATGTGAGTTTTGTGAAAACGAATCATTCGATAAAAGACTTTCAAATCAAATATGGAATGGAGAATGCAGGGGACGAGGATTGTCTTTATTATCAGGTAAATGACGGCGATAATCTGTATGTTATGCTATTCAAAGGAGGAAAGGAGGGACAGGATATTACACAGATTGACTTGGTAAATGAAGATAATTATGTGAAGACGTTATATGTAGAGCCAGAGTAGATCTGATAATTCAGGTGGCTTCCCAAAAGAATTAAGAAAGACCTTGTAATTCTCCTTTTGAAGCGCTATGATGAATGCGTGCCTGCAGGGCACGGAATTTTATAATGCAAGATCTTCAGGGCGGGGCGAAATTCCCCACTGGCGGTGATACTCCTTTTCACGTGCGGGCAGATTCATTTGAATTCTTCTTCGCAGGATAAACGAGCAAGTCCGCGAGCGGCCTTCGGGCGGCAGAACCGGTGAGAATCCGGTACCAACAGTAAAGTCTGGATGAAAGAAGACACAGGCCATGCTTTCGGTGGCGACTTCACAGAGGCGGAAACAGAGAGTTCCGCATAGTGATAAGCAGGAGACGGAAGGATAGCCGGTGGAAATAGACAGATAAATGACCCTGGATCGAGAGATCCGGGGTTTTTGTTGTGATATAGGAAATTGTCTGCAATCCCTATGCTATAACGCTAAAAATGTTCCGAACCGCCCGAGGACATTGGAAAAGGAGAAGTACTATGACAGAATTCGCAATCGCAAACAGAAAGACAGGAATCGGTGTGAGGTACATAGCCGTGACAGGTATACTTGCGGCCATTGCCTTCGTTCTCATGTTGATCGAAATCCCCGTGGCGTTTATTATGCCCTACTTTATCAAGTTTGATTTCTCGGATCTTCCGGCGCTGGTGGGCGCTTTTTCTATGGGACCCATCTGCGGAGTTCTCATAGAGCTTATCAAGAACCTGTTCCACATCTTCGTCTCCGGAAGCTTCGGCGTCGGAGAACTGTCCAACTTCATGCTTGGCGGCGTATTTACCTTCGTGGCAGGTGTGGTGTACCGGTACAATAAGAATAAGAAAGGCGCGGTGATCGGAGCTATTGCGGGAGCGGTCGCTATGGCAGTTATTTCTTATCCGTTTAATCTGTATATTGTCTATCCGGTCTATTTTAATTTTATGTCGAAGGACGCGGTTCTTAATGCTTATCAGGTGATTCTGCCGTCCGTTGACAGTATAGAAGCGAGTCTATTGATCTTTAATGTGCCGTTTACATTTGTGAAGGGAATGATTGATGTGCTGATCACCCTTCTGATCTATAAACCGCTGTCGCCAATCCTCAAAGGAAAAAGATAATGGAAATAAAGTTCCTTCTGCATTGCGCAGGAGGAGCTTTTTTTGTGTTTCGTGCAATTTCGGGGAAAGAATGCTATGATACAGGGGATTAAAAATGTATCTGTACGGTGGTAAATGACCGGCGGATGAGAGAGGAATATTATGGCAAAAATAGACAGCATCGAGAAGCTGACGGACAACCGCTTTCTGAATATGTATCTGGTGAAGGGACACAACAGTAAGGGATATCACAGCAACTACATGGTGGCATCCAGGGCGGAGCAGATCGAGGATCTGAAGATCAGCACTGGCAAAAATACACCGGACGGGGTGATCATCTATGCCGTATACGGCGAGAAAAAGGACAGGGTCGTTCTGGTCAGGCAGTACCGCTATCCTATCAACGGCTTTGTGTATGAGATGCCTGCAGGTCTTGTGGAGAAGGGGGAGGATTATCACGAGGCTGCTGTTCGGGAGCTTCACGAGGAGACAGGACTTGACTTTGAGCTTGTTCCTGCGGATCCCATGTATGAGGAACCGAGATTCACGACCATCGGTATGACGGATGAATCCTGTGCTACTGTCTATGGTTACGCCTCCGGTGAGATCAGCGATGCGTATGCGGAACCCAGCGAGGAGATTCAGGTGGTTCTTGCGGATCGTGAAGAATGTCGGCGGATTCTCAGAGAAGAGAGGGTATCCCTCAACTGCGCCTACAGTCTGATGCACTTCCTTGGCGATGAGGATCCTTTTGCGTTTCTTGGGAAATAAGGGATAAACCTAAGCGCAAGGATCGGGGTGTTACAGAGCGGAACAAAGTGCTATAATCAAGTTCGCTGTGTTTTTTCCATATAAAACTACGCGAAGACATACACAGACAGACGGAATAGAACGAAGGGAATAATGATATGCAGATAATCGTTGTGGGTTGCGGAAAAGTCGGCAGGACTCTTGTATCGCAGCTTTCCAAAGAGAATAACAATGTCACGGTCATCGATACGGATGCTCAGATTGTCCGGGATGTGTCCACCCTGTATGATGTCATGGGCGTCATCGGCAATGGTACGAGCTACAATGTGCTCTGTGAGGCCGGCATCGAGAAGGCGGATATCGTCATTGCGGTTACGCAGAGCGACGAAGTCAATCTTCTGACCTGTGTTATGGCAAGAAGGCGAACCAAGTGCCAGACCATCGCCCGTGTCCGCAATCCCATCTATTCTGCGGAGAGACATTTCATCCGGGATGAGCTCGGACTTTCCATGACCATCAACCCGGAATACCGTGCGGCCAAAGAGATGGCCAGACTGATGCAGTTCCCGAACGCCATTGAGGTAGACAGTTTCGCAAACGACCGCATTGATCTGCTTCGTTTCAAGGTGCCGGAGGATTCCATGCTGGTGGGCATAAGCCTGAAGCAGGCGACCCAGAAGATCGGCAGGGATGTGCTGGTGTGCATCGCCGAGAGAGGAAAAAAGATTACCATTCCGAACGGTGATTACATCGTGGAAAACGGTGATATCATCACGGTGATTCTCCAACCGGGGCAGGCGAAAAAGTTTTTCAACACCATCGGCGTGCGCATGAACAAGGTAAAGAATGCCATGATCGTCGGCGGCGGCGAGATCTCCTACTATCTGATCAAGAGGCTTCTGGAGATGGGAATCGACGTCAAGGTAATCGATCAGAATCCAAAGCGCTGCGAGGAACTGAATGATTTCTTCCCGGATGCGACGGTGGACTGTGCGGACGGAACAGATCAGACAGTTCTCGCTGAGGAGCACATCGAGAATATGGACGCCTTTGTGGCCTGCACGGGAATGGATGAGGTAAATGCCATCCTTGCGCTCTACGCCCAGGAGAGAGTGAAACAGAAAACCATCGCGAAGCTCAACCACGTGGACTTCGTCGATGTCATCGATAAGCTGCAACTGGACAGTGTGGTAAATCCGAAACTTCTCACGACCCAGAAGATTCTTCAGTTTGTCAGAGCCACCGGAAACAGTATGGACAGCAACGTGGAGACGCTGTATCGCCTGATGAACGGTCAGGTAGAGGCGCTGGCCTTCAATATCCAGACCAGTTCAACCATCACCGGAATCCGTCTTCAGGATATGAAACTCAAAGACAGTATTCTGATCGCCGGAATCTTGAGGGATGACAAGCTGATTATTCCCGGCGGACAGGATCAGTTCCTCGAGGGCGACACCGTCATTGTGATCACGACACATCTCGGTTTCGGAGACATCTACGATATACTGAAAGACTGATGAGGGAATGACGAATGAACTATCGAGTAATTGGATGGGTGCTGGCATGGGTTTTGAAAGTGGAAGGCTCACTGATGCTTGTGCCCTGTTTCATTGCGCTGATCTATCGTGATCGTCAGGGTCTGATTTATCTGGCGCTTGCTCTTCTGGCCATCGTGGCGGGAAATATTCTGGCCAGGAGAAAACCGGTCAACATGGAGATCTACCAGAAGGAAGGCTACGTGTCTGTAGGACTTTCCTGGATACTCATCAGCCTTTACGGAGCGATCCCCTTTGTCCTCACCGGAGAGATTCCGAGTTTTGTGGATGCTGTCTTCGAGGTGGCTTCCGGTGTCACGACTACGGGATCTTCTATTCTGACGGATGTGGAAGCTCTCTGCCACACTTCTCTGTTCTGGAGAAGCTTTACCCACTGGAGCGGAGGTATGGGCGTGCTCGTATTCCTGCTCATGCTGATTCCGGCCGGCGGCGGTTCTCATATGAACCTGATGAAGGCGGAGAGCCCCGGCTATGAGGTGTCGAAGTTTGTTCCCAGAGTAAGGAACAACGCCATCACCCTGTACAAGATTTATCTGGCGCTTACTGTTGCGACCTTCGCGGCTCTGCTTCTCACCGGTATGTACTGGTTTGACAGCATCTGTATCGCCTTCGGAGCAGCCGGAACGGGAGGTTTCGGCGTCCTGAATTCCAGCTGCGCGGCTTACACGGCCACTCAGCAGTGGATTATCACTTTCGCGATGATTGCCTTCGGCGTAAACTTTACATTTTATTATCTCTGTCTGATTCATCACTCGAGAGACGCCTTTCGTATGGAAGAGGTCCGTGCCTACCTGCTGATTATTCTGGGAGCCGGACTTCTCATCACCTGGAACATCCATCAGGCTCTTCCACAGCAGTTCACAAGCTGGGGAGAGGCGCTGAGGCACGCATTTTTCCAGGTGGGAACGATTATCACGACCACAGGATTCAGCACCGTGGACTTTGATGTCTGGCCGGCCTTTTCAAAGATGATGCTTTTCCTGCTGATGATCTGCGGCGCCTGCGCGGGAAGTACCGGCGGCGGTGTGAAGGTCAGCAGAATCCTGATCATCCTGAAATCCACCAGACAGGAATTGTACTCCATCGTACATCCCAGATCCGTGAGAAAAATCCGTATGGACGACAACAGCATCAGCGACAGAACCCTGCGGTCTCTGTACATCTATATGATGACGTATTTTATGATCTTTGGCATTTCTGTACTGCTGATTACGATGGACGGTTTTGATTTTGAGACGAATGTCTCTGCCATCGCGGCGACGCTGAACAATATCGGACCGGGATTTTCAAAAGTCGGTCCGGCCTGCAACTATTCCATGTTCAGTAATTTCTCGAAGATCGTGATGATTTTCGATATGTGGATCGGTCGACTGGAGATTCTTCCGATCCTGATTCTCCTTTATCCGAGAACCTGGAAGAAACGGGGATAAGGGCTGAAACCTGATATATGCGTTATAGATCCACCTGCGCGGTCTGCACTTTTTGGCCGTGCAGGTGCTTTTTTTTATCGAAACTTCTTGCAAGATCGACCACAGGTGTGTATCATGGTATTTGATATTGTACCGTGGTAGCACGATAAAGTGCCAGGGCGAGCGATGCTTTTTCGCGAGTTTGGCTGCGAGGCACGGCGTACCATTCGGAAAAGTCTGTTTTCAGGCTGGTTATTTAAGGATAGATATAATCGGATCGGGGGAAGATCGCGTGTGATCCGGTGACAGGAATTGAAGAGAGAAGGAGAACGAAGATGGCAGGATGGAGAGAGAATGTAAGAGAAGTAGAGCCGTATGTGGCCGGTGAGCAGCCGAAGCAGACGGACATGGTGAAGCTGAATACCAATGAGAATCCCTATCCTCCGTCACCAAAGGTGCAGGAGGCACTGGAGCGCACAGCGGCAGATATTCTGCGTCTGTATCCGGATCCGACGGCGGACGAGCTGGTGACGGCCATTGCCGATCGATACAAGGTAAAGAAATCACAGGTCTTTGTGGGCGTGGGTTCGGATGATGTCATCGCTATGGCCTTCCTCACCTTTTTCAACAATCCGGAGAAAAAGCCGGTACTTTTCCCGGATATCAGCTATTCGTTCTATGATGTGTGGGCAGAGTGTTTCCGCATCCCCTACAAGACGGTGCCGCTCAACGAGAATTTTGAAATCTGTACGGAGGACTACAGACAGCCCAACGGGGGAATCATCTTCCCGAATCCCAACGCGCCGACGGGGCTTGCGATCGGCCTTGACGCGATCAAAGAGATTCTGGACGCCAATCCGGATCAGGTTGTGATTGTCGATGAGGCTTATGTGGATTTTGGAACGGACTCCGCAATCTCTCTTCTGGACAACTACGAGAATCTGCTGGTGGTTCAGACCTTCTCCAAATCCCGATCCATGGCCGGCATGAGAATCGGTTTTGCCATCGGAAACGAGGAAATGATCTCCTGCCTGATGAATGTGAGAAACTCCTTCAATTCCTACACTATGAACTGCACATCCATCGCCATGGGCGCGGCGGCGGTAAGAGACGAGGAGTATTTCCGCGAAACTACACAGAAGATTATCGAAACCCGGGAGTGGGCGAAGAAAGAACTCACGGCTCTCGGATTCACCTATCCGGATTCTAAAGCAAACTTTATTTTTGCTTCCCACAAGAGTGTAGCTGCGGAGGAGATCTTCCGGAAACTCCGGGAGCGGCACATCTATGTCCGTTATTTCAATAAGCCGCGAATCAATAATTATCTCCGGATCACCATCGGCACCAAAGAGGAGATGCAGAAGCTCTTTGAGGCTCTGAAAGAGATATTAAGTGCGTAGTACGGGAAATGATACTGAAAGAAATATAAGGATATGATTCGAGAGGAGCAGCGTTTGGACGCTGCTTCTTTTTTGCGTGAAACGTTAAATGAAAAACAGACTGGTCAATCAGAGGGTAGATACTATGGCCGATTTCTGCAAGGCGGCTCGAAGCCGGTAGGTGATGTGGTATGCTGAATTCGAATAAAAGAATTGAACGATTTGGATGATGTGGGAGGAAAGCCGGACTTGACGAAAGAAATAGTCGATGCATTGGTGTTAAGCAAAATAATAGCGCCAGGTATATTCTTCTTTTGGGGTGATATAGGAATTCCTCCGAAATGTTCATATCGCAAAAAGGCTCGAAAAAGGCTCGTCTTGCGCCTCAGAGGTGACAGTAAAAGTTTTCTCTGTTACAATAGGCAATAGAAAAAATAGTATATTCGTTCAGATAAACACATAAACCAAATAACCGGCACAGCAGAGGAGAAATCTGTCTCTGAACGGAAACTGTGCGGAAGGATGAATAATGGAGAATGAACTCAGATATGCGGTATTGATCGATGCCGACAATGTGTCAGAGAAATACATCAAGATCATTCTGGATGAGACTGCCAACAGCGGAATCGCCACCTACAAGAGAATATACGGGGACTGGACCAGTGCGCGGATGGCTTCCTGGAAGAAGGTTCTTTTGGATAATTCCATCATACCGATCCAGCAGTACAGCTATACCACCGGCAAGAATGCCACGGATTCCGCGATGATCATCGACGCCATGGACATCCTGTATTCCAATACGGTGGATGGTTTCTGTATTGTCTCTTCTGACAGTGATTTTACAAGGCTGGTGGCAAGACTCCGTGAGGCCGGCCACAAGGTGATCGGTATGGGGGAGAGCAAGACACCCCAGCCCTTTATTTCCGCCTGCAACCAGTTCAAGTATCTGGATATGCTCTATGATCAGAGACAGCAGGAAGCAGCGGAAAAGGCAGAGGCTGCAGAAGAGGCTCTCCGGGCGGAGACGGCAAAGCAGGCCACAAAGAATACTTCCCACCGGAAGACGACGCGCAGGGTGAAGACCAAGGAACAGAAAGAGCTGGAGAAGAAGAGACAGCAGGATCTGAACCGTGTGTGCAATACGATCAACTCGATTCTGGACAAGTTTTCCGACGACGACGGCTGGATTTTTTCCGGAAAGCTGGGAGACCAGCTGGGCAAGCGTATGCCGGAATTCGATGTCCGGAACTTTGGATACAATAAATTCACATCCTTCATCAAATCTCTGGGAACCTACGAGTGGGATGAGCGTAAGGATGCAAACGGTCAGAAACAGATCTATTTCAGGATCAGACCGAAAAATGAGGAGAAGAAAGCATGAAATTTACAAAGATGCACGGCTGCGGAAATGATTATGTCTATGTGAACTGCTTCGAAGAAAAGGTGTTTGAGCCCTCCGAAGTTTCCATTAAAGTCAGCGACAGACACAAGGGAATCGGTTCCGACGGACTGATTCTCGTGAAGCCCAGCAAAGTGGCGGACTGTGAGATGGATATTTACAACGCGGACGGTTCCCAGGCAAAAATGTGCGGAAACGGTATTCGCTGTGTCGCGAAGTTTGTCTACGACAAGGGCATCGTTCCCAAGACCCATATGACCATCGACACCCAGAGCGGCGTGAAGACGCTGGATCTCACCATTGTCGGCGGAAAGTGCAAGAAGGTTCGTGTGAATATGGGAAAGGCCGAGATCGTGGCGTCTAAGGTGCCGGTGATTGCGGACACAGAGCTGGCTGTCGGAGCGCCCATCACGGTAAAAGATCAGGCGTTTACCTACACGGCTGTTTCCATGGGGAATCCCCATGCAGTTGTTTTTACCGATGAGAATCCGGCCCTTGCAAAAGACGGTTACGGAAGTATGACCGGAGAGGAGCTCTCCACCTTGAAGATTGAAGAGATCGGACCGGACTTTGAGTTCCATCCCAACTTCCCGGATCGGATCAACACGGAGTTCATTCATGTGCTTGACGCCAATACCATCGAGATGCGTGTCTGGGAGAGAGGAAGCGGGGAGACCATGGCCTGCGGAACCGGCGCCTGCGCGGCAGCGGTGGCGTCCATCCTCAACAGAAAAGTGGAGAGAGGAAAACCGGTGACCGTTAAACTCCTGGGCGGAGACCTTGTGATCGAGTGGGATGAGAAGGAGAACACTGTCTATATGACTGGTCCGGCTACCACCGTCTTTGAGGGCGAGCTGGATCTGGTACAGCCGTTGCTGTAAACGAACAACAATCGGGAAATTCGCAAAGGGATCGGCTTATATGAGTCGATCCCTTTGCGATTCTGCTCGCGCGCCTTTCGTCTGTTCCGCTTGCGGACTTTGTTCTTATAGATGTGGATGACGCAATCATCTTCCGGAGCCAGGGAGAAAGACGTCTCAATCTGCGGAGTCTTCTCCGGATTTCTCCGCGGGTGCGGGTTCCATCTCGGCGTAGTTGTCGTGGAAGTTGTGGCGGATGCCGTCATGATCCTTGTATCCGAGGACGGCATTCAGACTGATATTCTCCATGCTGCGGAAAATATTTCCTTCCACCGCCGGCGTGGTCTTCTTGATCTGGGCGATGAGCTGCTTCGCCTCCACGCGCTTGGAACCGGTTCCCCCGTGTCCGTCGATGGAACAGGTGTCTGTGAAGTGGCAGGCGCAGCGGATGAACTGCAGGCCGTTGTAATCGCGCCAGTCTTTGATGTCGTCCTCGCGGATCAGGTAGAGGGGGCGGATCAGCTCCAGCCCCTTGAAATTCGTGCTTCGCAGCTTCGGCATCATGGTCTGAACCTGACCGCTGTAGAGAATACTCATCAGAGTGGTCTCGATGACATCGTCGTAGTGGTGCCCCAGGGCGATTTTGTTGCAGCCAAGATCCTGCGCCTTCCGGTAGAGATAGCCGCGGCGCATACGGGCGCAGATATAGCAGGGAGACTTTGGAATATTGTCGACAGCGTCAAAGATTCTTGTCTCAAACATCGTGAGGGGCAGATCCAGAAGCTTTGCGTTTCCTTCGATCATGCCCAGGGTCGTCTCGGAGTATCCGGGATTCATGCAGAGATAGACAACCTCAAAGGGGATCTTGTTTCTGCGCTTGAGTTCTTTGAACAGCATGGCCATCAGCATGGAATCTTTTCCGCCGGAGATGCAGACGGCGATCTTGTCACCGGGTTTCACCAGTTCGTAGTCGGTGATGGCTTTGACGAATTTTCCCATGATGTCGTGTTTGTATTTCTTGCGGAGGGTTTTTTCGATCTCCTTCGTTCGTTCGCTGTTTCCTGCGTTTTCCTTCATGACGTGAACCAGCCACTGGCCGTAGCCGCCCTCCAGGTGGTAGGCTCGGTATCCGTCTTCCAGCAGTTTTTCGGCGGGCTCTTTGCTCAGAACTCCGAACATGCAGTAGAAGACGAGACGTTTGTCCTTCGGAAGAGAAAAACTGCCGCCGAGCAGATCTTCTCTTGCGATGCGGACAGAGCCCGGGATATTTCCCAGTTCATAGGCACTCTCATCCCGGACATCAATAATTATGTAGTCATCTGCGGGCCAGGTCTCCAGCTCCGCAGGCGTAACGGTCTGTATTTGCATTCCTTTATCCTCTTAAAAAAGTAGTCGTTAGCGGAAAACATTATAGCATAAGCACTCATTGATGCAAACAAAAAGCGCGCCCGCCGGAAGGATCGGAAGAGGTCGGGCTTTGTTTTTTTGAACAAGGTTTGAGCTGCAGAATTGACAAAACGACTAAAAGTAAGAAAAATCTTGCGGAAATATACTGATCGTGTTATTCTGATTTCAGAAGATAGCTAAATTTCAGATATCGTTCAGATATCACTCAAATCTCATTTCACAGACGCTGCTTCACTCGAAGCATTCATGGCGTCAGATCCCGTTTGATTATTATTCACTATCATATTCATATAAGTATTAATTCTAATAATGTTGCACATACTATTTTTGTTATGTGCTCATTTGTTCATTTGCGCGTGCATATAGTTTTTGAGCATAGCGGTTGAGAGGTAGTCAGTTTGGAAACAGAGAGAGGGAGAAGGCGAAGGACGTGTGTTGCCTTTGGTTTGGTTTTTGTTGTCATTTTCAGTTCACTTGTGTGGGGCTGCGGAACCTCCGGAGCTTTTAAGGGAGGCGCCGGAGACCGTGCGATTGTCAAAGAGACAGAGAAGCTGCTCCGGGAAAAATATGGCGGAGAGTTTACCGTGGAGAAGATTTTCGGGAGAACCCTGGTGAGAATTCCCGGGGAGACAGAGGAGAAAGAAGAGACGGAGATGCTGGTACATCCGTCGAAGGATGAACGGTTGCTCTTCGAGGCAAAGCTCCTTTCAGCTGAGGGGGACGGAGAGAAGAACCTGTACGACGAATATCCGGCGGCCTGGGCGGGACGGATTTATGAAAAACGGATCCGCAAAGAGGCGGGTGAACTCCTGGGGGACGAGGATAACTGGATGGTTCATGTGGAGGCGGGATCCAAGTCTTTTCCGGAGGATTCCTTCTATCTGAACAACGGACGAATAACGCCGGAGGAATTTGTCCGCAGAAAGCCGGACAGCGTCTGGGCAATCTCTGTGGCAGTCTCGGGAAAAAAATGGGAGTCACGGAAGGCACAGCAGCGGTATTTTCAAAAAGTAGCGAAAAAGATCCGACGCGTATCCGAAGATATGCGGGGAAGCATTTACTTCTATGTTCTGGATCGGCAGAAGCTGCAAGCGGCAGGTGCATATCTGGAGAAAAATGCCAAGGTGGATTACGGGTTTGACCGGATCACCGGAAGGTATGCGGCAGAGATTTCTCTCGCGGAAGTTGACGTGTGAAGAGAGTGTGCTCTACCGAAATATCTACGGATTGACGGGGAGACAAAACACTCTGATTGCGGACTTTGTTTTGCGGTTTGTGGATCATGAAGGAGGATCGGCGGATGGGATATACGGATTCACAGATGATCATTGCCTCTCAGATCGCCTACTTCGATTTTGATGAGGCGCTGGTGGCGGACGGCGGCTGTACTGTGCGCGAAGCCCTGGAATATACCGCCAATGACCCGGACAGTTCTTCGGGATCATATGCCCGTTACGTTCTCCGTCTTCTGGATGATCTTCCGGAGGGGCAGGTCTGCGGAAACTGGATCATTAAGGATGTGCGAAACGATCAGCACGGAAGCGGCATGTATGCCTGCATGCTGGACACGGGAAAACGGGAGGCTTTGATTGCCTTTCGGGGAAGTGAATCGGATACAAAGGAAAACCTTCTCAAGGACTGGGGACTTTCGGATCTCGGCCTGTTCAACAACCGGCTCACGGTGCAGCAGAAGGCCGCGCAGAAATACACGGAGGATCTCTTTCGGAAATACGGGAACTACTATACCTACAGTACCACGGGGCATTCGCTTGGAGGGAATCTGGCGGAGCACGCGGCCGTCACCATTCCGGAGGCGATGCGAAGCTGTTTCGACAGAAGTGTGAATCTGGACGGACCGGGGTATTCTGCGGCATATCTGACAGCCCATGCGCTGGAAATCCGCGCAATGAAGGGACATCTTCAGCATGACAGCTGGAGCCTTGTGGGGGCACTTCTCAATCCTGTTCCCGGATCAGACTACCGGGTTGTGGCGGCAGCAACGCCGGGCAAAAAGAACACACTCCAGTCACTGCTCTGGAGACACGACACAACGAACGTTGCTTTTGACAAGAACGGAAATATGCTGGCCGGTTCAAAGGATCAACTGGCAGCGGCAGTCGATGATCCGGTGAGGCTGGCCGATCTGACGGCTTATGGTTCTGATCCGGATCGCCTGGTATATCTGGCAGCCTGGAATCTGGTGGGGGAATACCGGAATGCGCGGGATCGGAGCTACATGGAAAAAGACGGGGAATATGATCCGGGACCGGCTGCGGACGCGGGACCTGAGGGGGACTTCGAGGCGGCATGCGCCGGAGTGGAGCGGATCATGGATTCTCTGGAATCGGTGAAGTCGAAGATATGGGACGCCACGCAGGAGCTGGAGAGAGCCTCGTGCAGAATTCCCTTTCAGGATGCTGCGACACAGGAGGCCTGGCGGAGGTTTCTGGATGACTGCGGAGAGATGAACCGGGTTTCGAAGCGGGCGGAAGATTATGTGGAGGCCGGGAGGAGCTGTATGAAGGAGATCCGGAAGGCGGAGAAGAATGTGGAAGAACTGTTCCGCGTCCATTAGCGCAGCTCAGTCTGATTTACGGGAGGATGTTGCGGATGTCAGAAGAGATGGAGGTATGGAAACCCCTCAGAAAATACCGGCTTCCCGTGAGTGGGAAGGTTACGGTGGGAGATGAGCCGGGGTGCATGATCCGGTGCGGGAATTCCGGGACAGCCGTATTTGACCGGGACAAAAAAGAATGGAGGTTTCCGGATACTGTCGGCGGAAACACGCGGATAAAGAAAATCTCCGGTGAGGGAAAACTCTGGATTCAGGAATGGAACGGGCATGTTTTTGCGGGACTGGCCGATTTCTTTGCGGCAGAAGAAGCACTTGCGGCGGATGCCGGCATGATACCGGCGCGGGATCCCGGGAGACTGTATCCGGCGAGGCGGATGATGACTGGTGGATACTTTGTGCCGGCACCGAGGCAGAATCTGAAATTCGCGGAAGGAGAAATGGTCATAGAACCGCCACCGTCTATGGAGATACCGGAGACCGGCTCCACGATCATGGCCATCGGGCCGGCCGCGACGATGGCTCTTCCCATGGTGCTGGGTTATGGGGCGATGGCTGCTGTGAACAGGTCTGAAGGATACGGAGGACATTTATTCATCTATGTGAGTCTTTTCACCGTAACTATGTCGGCGGCTCTGTCCCTGTTCTGGACGGTGGCGGGAAGAATACAACAGAAGCACAGTTTCAGGAACCGTGAGGAAAAAAGAAAGAAGCTCTATACCTCTTATCTGGAGGAGAAGAACAGAGAGGCGGAGGAAATCAGCAAGTACAATACGGCGGCACTTCATCAGAGATATCCGTCGGCTGCCGTGGCCTGCGGGTACAACGGGAAAAGAAGCGAACTGTGGAACAGAGATCCGCCGGAGAGAGACTTTCTGAAAATGAGGGTCGGGGTGGGAAGAGTCCCGTTCCCGGTGGAAATCAAAGTTACGGAGCCTGGACTTGCAAGCCGGGAGGATCCTCTGGCTGAGCTTCCCGGGAAACTCAAAGAGCGGTATGAGTGGCTGGATAAGGTGCCGGTCTGTGTGGATCTTGAAGCCGGGAAGATGACAGGTATTGTCGGTGGAGGCAGGAGTCTTGGAGCAGTGACAATGGCGCATCTGCTCTGTGCGCAGATCGCCGCGGCCTGTTCGCCGGGAGACGTCCGGCTGGCCTGCTTCTGGGACAGAGAAAAGGATGATCCGGAGGCATGGGAATGTATGCGTTTTCTTCCTCACTTCTGGTCGCCGGACCGGCAGATCCGGTACATGGCGGATTGTGCGGGGCAGAGGAGGGATCTCGGTTTCCGTCTGGCGGAAGTTCTCCGGGAGAGGGAACTTCGGCGCAGAGAAAACAGCACAGCCGGGACGGAGAGTGAGGAGTGGCTGGTGATTCTTTTTTCCTCACCGGAGCTTTTGGAGGAAGCTCTGATCCGGAAATACTTCTGCCCGGAGGGACCGGAGCTTCACGCATCGGCGATTGTTCTTGCAGAGCGGATGGAACAACTCCCGAAGCAATGTACATTGGGAATCCGCTATGATCCCGAGGTTTCGAGAATGATGCATCTGGGCGTCGAAGGTGAGAGGCAAAGGGTGGACTTTCAGCCGGATCGCATGAGAGCAGCGGCCTTGAGAAAAATGGGTGAGAACCTGCTTCCGGTCAGGATCCGGTCTCAGGGAGGAAAAGAGGAGATCCCGGAACAAATCACTTTTCTGGAGATGTATGGCGTGAAGACGACAGAGGAACTGGATATTTCCGGGAGGTGGAAGAAAGGCAGAGCCTCGGAGATGCTTCGGGCATATCTCGGGCGAAAGGGAGGCGGGATCTGTTATCTGGATCTCCACGAGAAATACCACGGACCCCACGGGATCATTGCGGGAGCCACCGGAAGCGGCAAGTCTGTGCTGATGGAGAGTTGTATCCTCTCTCTGGCTGTGGAGTACAGTCCGGAGGAACTGAATTTTCTGCTGATCGATTATAAGGGAGGCGGTACCGCGGATCCCTTTGACAGGCTTCCGCATCTGGCAGGAAAAATCTCAAATCTGTCCGGCGCGAATGTGAGGAGAGCCCTTATGGCCATCAAGAGTGAGAATACGCGCAGGCAGCAGATCCTTGCGGAATACGGGGTAAACCACGTGGACCGGTACATGGAACTGTACCGGAAAGGAGAAGCTTCTGGGGCACTCCCGCATCTGGTAATTGTGATCGATGAGTTTGCGGAGCTAAGGAAAGAACAGCCGGAATTCATGCAGGAACTGGTGAGTGTCGCGCAGGTGGGCAGAAGTCTAGGCGTGCACCTGCTTCTGGCCACACAGAAACCGTCGGGAACCGTCAGTGAGAACATCTGGAGCAACAGTCACTTCCGGATCTGTTTGAGGGTTCAAAGCAGACAGGACAGTATGGATATGCTCCGAAGCCCGGACGCGGCGTCTATCAATATCTGCGGGAGAGCAATTCTGCAGGTGGGAAATAACGAAGTTTTTGAATTGTTTCAGTCGGCATACTGTGAAGCACTCTACGATCCGGAAAGAAAAGCCGGAAGATCGGCAAAACTGATTCTGACCACGGGAGAAAACGCCCTTAGGGAGTGCCGGGATGTCAAAGGAAGTCCGAAGCGGAGAAAACAGCTGGATGCGGTGATTGACGAAGTGGTTTCCTGCGCGGAAAACGCGGGAATCGGACGGGCATCACCTCTCTGGCTTCCGCCTCTGGGGAGGCAAATTGGTTTGTCTTGGCTCCCTTCGGTGGAGGGGAAACTTGTCCTGGGTGTCGTAGATGATCCTCAGAATCAGCGCCAGCTTCCGCTCGTCATCGATCCTCATGCAGGTGCGGTTGCGGTCTGCGGTGGACCCGGCAGCGGGAAGAGCACTTTTTTACAGACCTTTCTGGCAGGAATTCTCGAAAACGGGAAACTGACCGGGAGGACAGAGGACAAAGCCGGGGCGGCACAAGCGGGCGCAGGACAGTCTCTGCCGGAAGTCATCGTCATGAATTACGGAGGAACCGTACTGTCTTCGTTTCAGAATGAACCTCAGGTGAACATTTATCTGGACAGGGACAGCACAAAGGATGAGATAAGTGGCGCCTTCGATCGCATGAAGAAGTGTGGGCAGGATCAGGGTGGGATTCTTGTGATCGATGATCTGGGGTACTTCCGGGAACAGACAGCAAGCCGCTTTGACGAAGATCTGATGCAGGTACTGCGGGAGGAGAGCAGGAAGAAAAGCATCCTTGCGGTTTCGGCAGCGGGGTTCGGCTTTTCGGATATTCCGCTGAGAATGGCAGAGTTTTTCCGCCAGACCTTTTCTCTGGAACAGACCGACAGAGTACGCTATCTCGAGGTGCTCCGGCAGACGCATCTGGATGTTTATCCGGAGAAGAACACGCCGGGACGGGGGCTCACCGTCTTTGAAGGGCGGGTGGTGGAGTTTCAGACTGCACAGGCCGGGGAGGGGGCGTTTACCGGTCCGTGACTTTGAGATGCAGAGAATCAAATGGCCGGCTTGGAAGCGAATCATAGAAAGTGAAGCATAGACCATAGAAAGGGTATCGAAGAAAGAGAATCCCGGAAAGAAAACCACCGAATGAAAACCACAGAAAGGAGAGAAAAACGTATGGGAGAATTCAGTGTGAGCGCAGGAAGAGTAAGAACAGAGATCAATGAACTGGCTGCTCTGAACAGCAGATTCAAGAAGCAGGTGGAGGAGCTCCGACAGACGGAGGGAAGTCTGAACGGCATGTGGGAAGGCGAATCGAGAGCAGCGTTTCACAACGCGTTTCATGCAGATTCGCTCCAGATGGAGAGCTTTTACGGGACGGTACTCACCTTTGTGCGTACCCTGGACGAAATCGTGAATAAATACGAGGCTGCGGAGCGTCGGAATCTGGATATTGCGACAAGGAGGAATTACTGATGAGTGAACAGATCAAAGTGACACCGGAAAAACTGCAGGCGACGGCAGAACAGTTTGCGACAGAGGGAGAACAGGTTGCGGCCACAACAGGTTCCATGATCAGTATCGCGTCATCCCTTTCGGGCGCGTGGCAGGGAGCGGCTTCCTCTGCGTACATTGCAAAACTCAGAGGAATGGAGGGAAATATTCAGCGGCTGGTCAGGATGGTTCGGGAACACAGCAGTGACTTAAAAGAGATGGCGCAGAATTACGAGCGGGCGGAAGCACAAAATGCCGAGGCCGCAGCGGCGCTGAAGCAGGGAGAGGTTCACTAACTGGTATTTGAATCCGTTTTTAAGAAAAAGTTGTCCCGATTTATTGGGATCAGTGGGCATTTGGACAGCAGTTATGAATAGACAGGAGGGAATGACGCTGCCATGAAGGTATCTGTAAGAAAAGTATCACAGGATGTGGAGAATATACTCCGCGTATCACAGCAGGCGGAAGAGAAGCTGGATGATTTGCGTCTGTGTTTCCGGGATCTGGAGGCGTGTTGGGAAGGAGACGCATCGAAGTCGTACAGCAGGAAAGTAGATGAGGAACTGGGAGAACTGCGGTTTGCCTGTACCAGGATGAAAGTATTTCTGATGGGAATGCATCAGGCGGCTGCTCTTTACAGCGCATGCGGAAAGGCAATGGAGAGAAATGTTCAAACTTAAAGTGAGCGGCGATTCCATGAGAGAGAGGGCTTCCGAGGCGGAAGACCTGATCCGGGAGACCGAGAATATTTTTTTGAAAATGCAGGGGATCCTGCAGGATTCAAAAACATACTGGACGGGAAACAGCGGAGATGCCTGCAGAAAAAGCGGGAAGAACTGCTGTGAAGCGGCACAGGGGGCCTGCAAAAAACTCTTTGATTCGGTGCAGGCTCTGAGAGTGATGACCGATGTCTATGAGCAGACGGAAGGAGAGACATACGGACTGGCAGCAGGACTGTCAGCGGAAGGAAAAAAAGACGGCGTCTGACGGGAGGCGGGAACGTTGGGAAAGAATCTTTCGGAGATACGTCTGAGATACAGGCAGACGGCCTGTCAGCTGGAAGAGATGCGAAACATGACAGCTTCCATGCGGTCGTACGTGGAGGAGGATTTCGATTCTGCTCTCACACGGCTTACCTCCTCATGGAAAGGAGAGGTCGCCGAAGAGTATCAGAGACGTGGAAAGAGGCTTCAGAGGAGTTATCTTGACAGACTCGATGAACTGGAGCAGTGTCTGGACACCCTGAGACTTGCCGCGAGAAACATTTATGAGGCGGAAATGCAGAACGCCTCCCGTGCCGCTTCCGGAAATGACAAAGAATGGTGAGGGATCTTGCGTATGAAAGCGGTGGAGAAAAAAGAAAAGCAGTCTGCGCACCGCGAGGCCGGATCCGGTTGTGATGGATGCGCAGCGGGACAACAGGCGGATTCCGGCGCCGGAGGAAACAGTCTTTGCGGTGAGGGAGCTGTAGTCGGAAGCAGATACAGACTTCTCCGGATGATCGGAAAAGGCGGGAGTGCCAGAGTCTGGCTGGCGGAAGATCTTGTATTGCAGAAGAAGTGGGCTGTGAAACAGTCGAGATTCTTTGATTCCGGAATGCTTTCCGAAGAACAGCAAATGCTGGCGGCCTGTGACATAAAAAGAGAGGCGGAAATTCTTAAGAAACTGTCGCATCCGATGATTCCCGGAATCAGGGATGTATTTGAAGAAGACGGCCGGGTTTATGTGGTGATGGATTATGTGGAAGGTATAACGCTGGAGGAATACCGGAAGACGAAGGGGCCTGTGCCTGAGAAACTCGTGAGAAGATGGGCTGTTGAATTGTGCAGAGTGCTTTACTATCTGCATACGAGAACCCCGCCGGTGATCTACAGGGATTTGAAGCCTTCAAATATCATGCTTACCCCGGGAGGACACATCCGGCTGATTGATTTCGGGATCGCCAGGGAATACAGAGAGGGCAAGACTGCGGACACGGCAATTCTCGGGACGACCGGCTATGCGGCTCCGGAACAGCATGGGAGAAGACAGTCGGATGCCCGCTGTGATATCTATTCTCTGGGGATCACCCTTTGGGAACTTCTCACCGGACAGCCGCCACTGGAGGATTCCGGAGAAATCAGGAGATATTCGCGGGAGGAAAGTGGCGGAGTCATATCCGGAGAGATGGAGAGAATTCTTCGGCGGGCCACGTCGTATGATTTCCGCGACCGCTATCCGGACTGTCGCAGAATGGCGCTGGATCTTCTGGAGTCCGAAGGAAGGATCAAGGAGCAGAGAAAGAAGAAGCAAAGGAGAATCCTGTGCAGACTGGCGGCCGGCCTGATGGCTGTCCTGCTTCTGATTTGTACCGCCGTCTATCTGTCTGTGACGGGACATGCCAGGGAAATCCAATACAGAAACAGCATGGACTTCGGAGCAGTGACAGGAGCCGGGGAGGCTGTTGTCCGGGCGGAGAAGGCCGTAAGGATCCACGGGGACAGAGAAGAGGTCTACGATCATCTACTGCGGTATATGGAAGAGAGGACGTTCGGAGACAAAGAGAGCCGGGCTTTTACCCGTTTCTGGAAGACGTACCGGGAGTCGATCGCGGATCAGTCTTTCTATCCGGAGCTGCTTCTTCGGATCGGAAAGCTGTATTTCTATCGCTACCGGGGAGAGGATGACAGTCTCCGGGTACGGATTCTCCGGTCTGAGCCCTACTTCGCCTCAGCGGTTTCCTGCGAACAGGTACCGGAGGCGATTCGAAAAGAAAGTGAGGCCTATGAGACGGTCTGCACTTTTTGTCTTCGCTATGTGTTTGACACGTCGCTGGTCCGGGAACCGACGGAAAAGGAGTACCGCAAGATTCTGGAGGCACTTGAGGGCTGTATCGGAAAAGTTGACGGGATTTCCGGAGAGGAAGCTGTGTATTCAAAGCTCACATTATTGGCGGAGATGGGCGATATTCTGAATTCCCTCCGGTTTGGAATGGCAAAGGCCGGGGTAAGCGACAGCAGAATCGCTAAACTGTATTGTGATTTTTTGAAGAAGGTTCAGTCACTGCACCCCACACGAAAAAAGACAGAGGCAATGCAAAAAGAGTTGATGGAGAATCTGTCCGTCTATCTGGAGAATTTGGAGAGAGCATACAGAAACGCGGCGGACGAGTAAAGGAGGCAGCTGTGAAAAGAAAAAGAATCGTAGCGGCGGTGGTGACCGCCTGTTCAGTGGTTTCTGCAGGGGCAATCAGCGCGCCTGCGGCAGTCGTATTTCAGGGAGCGGATGAAATTCAGGAAAGTTCTGTTCCGGAAGTGACAGATCCTTCGGATATTGATGCGGACACCCTTAACGGCGTGGAAGCAGATGACGTGTATGAGGAAAAGCCGGATGAAGAACAGGAGGATGCGGAAGAATCGAAGGGGAGAGTGGAAGCCACAGATCCGGACGGAGGAAGACTATATCCGGGATCGGAAGGAGATGAGGCTGCGGATTCTACAGAAGAGAGACAGATTTGCGGAGCTGAGGAAAATGAGGATGATTCGCCGGAAGCTTCTGTGTCGGATCCTTCACCTGCCGGAAATGAAAACGGGAACATGGAGAAAACTGCGATATATCTGTCTCTGCAGCCTGTGAAGAAATACGGGGAAAAAGATCCGGATCTTGCGGAAATGATCCGGGAACAGCTTCACGCACAGTTGAATGATCAGGAAAAAGAAAGACTCGCAGAGGGATATCTTCATGTTCGCTATGCCGGGGATTTTTCAGATGAGGGACAAAGCAGAGAACCCGGACAATCGGAAATCGAAGTAAAGATGGAGGAGAACCCCTACTGGATCCTGGGGGGTGATGACGGTGATGCGGAATCATATCTGATCACTATTCCGTCCGACACGACAACCCGGGAGTATGGGGAGAATAATGCTGACGGTGACGAGGGGACATCCGGAGAGTCGGCAGGTGAATCGTCTTATGCTCCTGAAAAAGAAGCTGCGGAAGATACTTCGGTGGAGGAGTCCTCTGTGGAAGACCGGAGTTCCGGACAGGAGAGCAGGGATGTGTCCACGGATGGTTACCCGGAGAATCTTCTCTGCAACGGCCCGGATCCGGAGAACATCGATGATCCGTATTCTTCCCGGAAAGTGTATACGGATGACAGCCGGGAATCACAGGAAAGCAAGACGGTGAAAGCTTCTCAGGAAGCCGGAAAAGCTTCTGCCGCCAGGGAACAGGGAGCTGTGACGGCAGATACGGATGCAGGAAATAAAACGGCAAAAGCAGAGACAAAGACAGCCGTCAACTGCGCAAAGCTCACCCTTATCCCGGGAATCCGAGACGGAAATGTGTACAGGGGAAATGTCAGTACGGTGATACGGACGGTCAATGAGGCGGATAACGACTGTGTCGTAAAGCTTACAAGAAACGGCAGATGGCATGGAGACGAGGATGTGACCGACCTGTTTCTTCGCAACCGGAAGAAAGACGGGAGTACGGAGACTGTGCTGGAGGATCCGTCGAGAACCCGGGCAAATGACGGTACCTATACGCTGTCCGTGAAGTACAGGGATCAGGAAGGAAAAGAGGCGGAGAAGAAAGTACAGTTCGCGCTTAACCGTTTCGGTTCGGTGTATGAATTCGGTGATAAGCTGCAGCATCTGGACGGAGCCAGTGTGAAAAAGATCGGACAGGGGCTTCGATTGTCGGAATACAATCCGGGATCACTGGTGAAGGATTCCTGCCGGCTGGAGATCACAAGAGACGGCCGTCCGGTGAAGACGGAGGGCTTTTCTGTCAGGGACATGGGCATCGTCCGCGCCACATCAGCGGACGGGCACAAAGGCTGGCACAGATACGATTATGTGATTTCGAAGAAAAATTTCCGGAAGGAGGGGATTTACCAGCTGGTAATCTCTTCCAGAGACGGATCCGGAAATGAGCAGGACAGTCTGCGTGCAGGACAACGATGTGTCAGTTTCTGTGTAGACCGGACAGCTCCGGTTATTGAGTCGGTGGCGGGACTGGAAAACCGGAATCTTGAAGAAGAGAGCAAGGTGCGCGTGGAAGTATCCGATGCCATGGGACTTCGCAACATCCGGATTTATGCAGACGGACAGCTCATTCGGGAAGAGAAGAATTTTGAAAAAGGGAACTCCTGCAAAACAGAATTCGTCCTGAAAGGTGGAGAACACCACATACGAATCACTGCCACAGATCAGGCGGGAAACCGGATCGACACGGACGAGAAGGCCGCAGACGGCAGCTATACCTTCTGTCCGGACTATCCTTTTGAGAGACAGGTATCCGTCGGAAAAACAAAGGAGGCGGAAAATGTGGAAGGAACGAAAGGGTTCTGGGGAAGTTTGTGGAAAATGATGTCTGACATACCGGCGCATGTGCATAAGTGGCTGACGTCCTGACGGGAGACAGACGCGCATGATACTGGTATCGGTGGAGATCCCCGTCATCGGAGAATGCTTTGATTTCAGGATTGAGAATGAGGAGCAGATTCCGGTCTCTCAGCTGAAACGCGAGATCACAGAAGAAGTGTGTCAGTGGAAGAATCTGTGTTTCTCCGGTTCCGTGGATAAACTCTGGCTTTATGACGAGCGGCTCGAAGGAATTCTGGAAGACAGAGTAACTGTGAGGGCGAGTGGCCTTCTTGACGGAGATCATCTTGTACTGTTCTGAGCTGACACGGTCAGGTTATTAAAAAATCCTGTCTGGAATTCTATCTAAAAACCTATCTAAAATTCTATCCTGATATGTTGTTATACAATTCCTGTAAAAAATGAGGCTTTTCATGAGAAGGCGAAACTGCCTGAGCATCTCATGAAAGGCCTCATTCTTATTGGGAAATCCATGCTGAAAGCCATTGTAAAAAATCATGTGCGCTGCTGCCGGAAACGTGGATTTTGTCCGTGCAGGGAATACGCTGCGAAATGTCTGTTGAAGCGATTCCGTAGGATACGCTTGTGTTATTACAAGGTATATATAATTCTTAATGATATATAGCCGATATTATATATGAACGTGATTTTTGGTGCGAAGGGATACCGCCTTGGGACGCGGAACAGGAAGAAGCATTCATTAAAAGAGACTGGAATTTAATACAAAAGAAGGAGAGAGAAGATGAAGGACAGCAAAGAAAAAGTTCGTAAAAGATCCAGTTTGAGCAAGCGGTTGGCGGTAATTGTGGCGGTGGTGCTGTTGGGAGTGTTTGCCGTAATGACGATAGCAATCCTGATTTTTGTAGGCGGTTCGATTCTGAAGTCCACAGACAAGACCATGTATACAATGGCTGACAATGGCGCCTCGAAAATGAAAGCAATTCTGAATGTGGCGAATGATATTGATGAGAATATTCAGACGGTTATGCAGCGTATGTACGCGTCTGAAGACAGTGGTGAGGCCGGTATTGTGTCGTCCTGGACCATTGAGGGGGCTGTAAAGAGTCAACCGAAGCCGACAAAGGGAACCTTTATCAGTCGCGTGACAGGTGAGAAAATCAGCGGAAGCAGATATGCGGCAGAAACGGTGGTTTTGAATTCGCTGATCCATGCGGTCAGCACCTATGAAAATATTGTTGGAGCGGGAATACTCATGGAGCCGGGGGCATTCTCCGAGGACGCGGAACAATATGCTCCTTATATCACGAGAGAAGAGTATGAGAAGGGCATCGTGAGGAACCTGGAGTACAGCAGTTATGAGAATGCTGATTACTACGCGCCTGCGAAGAACTCTCTCGAGAATGGCACCACATCTGCTTACGAGCAGGACGGTGCGAAGATCGTGACTTTATATTACCCGATCCTTGCAGATGGAAAGTTTAAGGGTGTTGTTGTCATCGGTGTGAATACAGCTGCTTTTAGCACGATCATTGATGCGAATCCACCCTTTAACAATATGATTTACAATGTTATGGCAGGAGACGGCGAGATTCTATACAGCGGAAATATAGATGTTATCGGAACCAGCTTTAAGGATATTATCGGAGACAGGGATTTTGCCGAATTCCAGGAAGGTGAAAAAACCCACGAGAGATTCGTGGTCACCAGTGTGTCTCAGAAGAACGGAAAAGTCATCCGCTACTTCTCGCCCATTGCAGTTGGAAACGGTTACTGGTGGACACAGTGTGCGCTTCAGCAGAATGATTATTACGAACCCAATTTCGAAATGTTGGTATTTGTCATAGTCTTTGCTGTCATCGCTCTGGTAGTACTCAGTCTGGTAGTTATTCTGCTGCTCTCGAAAGCACTGACACCTCTCAACAGGATCAGTGCTGCGGCACAGAAAGTGGCAGTCGGCGACTTTGATGTTGATGTCACTTACAATGGCAACGATGAGATCGGCGCGCTCGCAGATTCGATTCATCAGTTTATTGAGAGGCTTAGGAAGATCATCGGGGATCTCTCGGAGAATCTGTCACAGCTCGCCGCAGGTAATTTCAATACAGACATCGAGACCCACAGTGATCTTTATGTGGGAGTCTATGCGCCACTGAAAGAAGCAGTGGGCAGTATCAGTACAGAGCTTTCAACGACCATGCGTGAGATCAGAAATTCCGCTAACCAGGTGTCCGGAGAGGCAGAGCAGGTGGCCTCCGGTTCACAGGCACTGGCACAGGGATCAACGGAGCAGGCATCCTCTGTTGAAGAACTCTCCCAGACCATGGGAGACATTTCCAGAAAAGTACTTGGAACTACAGACCTGACCAAGGAAGCTGCGGATATCAGCAGGAATTCCAACGATGCAGTCAGGACGTCCAACGAGAAGATGCAGGAGATGTCCAGATCCATGACGGAGATCACAGAGAAGGCAAATGAGATTGGTAAGATCATCAAGACCATCGACGATATTGCTTTCCAGACCAATATTCTTGCACTGAACGCTTCCATTGAGGCTGCCAGAGCCGGAACGGCGGGCAAAGGCTTTGCGGTGGTGGCAGACGAAGTCGGAAATCTGGCGAAGAAGTCTCAGGATGCCGCCAGCGACACAGCGAAACTGATTGAGGATACCATCAATGCCGTACGCAGAGGAGCAGGCATTACGGATGAGACCGCTGTTGCCCTCGAGAAGGTATCCGACAGCTTCACGAGAATTGACGAACTGGTAGGAAAGATCTCCGAGGCCTCCGAGCAGCAGAGTGTCGGCGTGCAGCAGGTGACAGAGGGCATCGACCAGATCTCCTCCGTAGTACAGACAAACTCCGCGACGGCAGAGGAGAGTGCCGCCGCCAGCCAGGAACTTTCCAGCCAGGCCGAGAAACTCGACGGACTCGTTATGAAATTCCGTCTGCGGGATTGAATCTATGGAAACGGATCTCCGGGATTGTGTCTGCAGGACTTTGTTCTGGTATAGGAAATTGCTTCGCAATCCCTATACCAGAACGCTCCGCAGGATGCGCACTCGCGCAATATGTAGATGCGTTGCATCCGCGCTCGGCGCGAGAATGTCGCTAGCGACATTCTTTTTTAAAAAGACGAGAAAAACCAGAAAGGAGCTGGCGTGCGATTGTCTCATGCGTCAGCTCCTGTTAGCGTCAAAATACGCTGACAGTCTTTGGGTGTCTTCTTTCGTAAACGGATCGATGAAAACCTCTTGACACAAGAAAACAGTTCTGCTATATTCAAATTAAATTTTATACAATCTAATTTGAATCAGTGGTTTATACGGAGAAAGAACTATGGCAGATGAAAAGAAGAGAGTAGATACAGATATTGTGATCGTCGGAGGCGGAACCGCAGGCCTGACAGCGGCCATTTACGCAGTGCGTGCAGGTGTGCGCGCGACGATTCTGGAGGCAAAGGCATATGGCGGGCAGATCGTGAATACGCCGGATATAGAGAATTATCCGGGACTGGCCCACGTGTCCGGTTTTGATTTCGCCACAGGCCTGTACAATCAGGCTGTTGATCTTGGCGCCAAATTCCGCTATGAGAGAGCTCTTGGAGTTCGTGAAGAAAATGGTGAGAAGATCGTCGAGACAAAGAAGAGAGAATTTCACTGCAAGGCAGTGATCATTGCTACAGGTGCAAAGAATCGTCCCCTTGGTATTGACAGGGAGGAAGAACTGACAGGAAACGGCGTCTCCTACTGTGCGACCTGCGACGGTTCCTTCTTTAAGGGGCAGACCGTAGCTGTCAACGGCGGCGGCAATACGGCGATTGAGGATGCGGAATATCTGGCAGACCTCTGTGAAAAAGTATATGTGATTCACAGAAGGGACGAGTTCAGAGCTGACGAGGCAGATGTCCTCCGTCTGAAGAAAAGAGAAAACGTGGAGTTTGTATTGAACAGCACAGTCACCGGGCTGATTGGCGAAGGAAAGTTGAATGCAGTCGAAGTAACGGACAAGAATACCGGCGAGAAGAAGATTCTGGAGGTTACCGGTCTCTTTGTTGCTATCGGTCAGGTGCCGGACAACCGGGCTTTTGAAAATCTGGTCGATCTGGCTCCCGCAGGTTATGTGGAGGCAAGAGAAGACTGCCATACAAAAACACCCGGCATTTTTACCGCCGGCGATTGCAGGACAAAGACAGTTCGTCAGCTCACAACGGCAGCAGCAGACGGAGCCGTCGCAGCCCTGGCAGCCTGCGCGTATATCAAGGAGACTGCCCTTAATTAAATAACAAATATCTATTAAATAAAAAGGAGGTCATTAACATGGCGGATTTTTATGATTATTCAGTACTTGCACCGGATGGCGAAGAGATATCCATGAAGAAATATGAGGGAAAAGTTGTTATTATCGTGAACACTGCAACCGGCTGTGGCTTCACTCCCCAGTACAAAGATCTCGAGACGATGTATGAGAAGTACCATGACAAGGGACTGGAGATTGTGGATGTTCCCTGTAACCAGTTTGCCGGGCAGACGCCGGGAACAGACGAAGAAATTCACGAGTTCTGCACGCTCAAATACAACACACAGTTCCCTCAGATGAAGAAGGCCGATGTCAACGGAGAGAATCAGCTTCCACTCTACAAGTATCTGAAGAGTCAGCAGGGATTTAAAGGCTTCGGAAAAGGACCGAAGGCACTTATGATGAATGCCATGCTCAAGAAGATCGACAGCAATTTTCAGCAAACACCGGATATCAAATGGAATTTCACGAAATTCGTAGTAGATCGCAGCGGAAAAGTTGTTGCGAGATTTGAGCCCACACAGAAGATGGATGAGATTGACAAACTGGTCGCTGAGCTTCTCTGACGGACGGATGTGTTCCATCCCTTGTGAAGAATGGAGAAGAATTGAAGATCAGACAGAAAAACACCCCGCAGTAATCTGCGGGGTGCTTTTCTGTCTGCTGAAATTAATCAGCATGAGTATTCTTGTTTTATCTCATAGGAAATTCCTCCGAATTTCCCATGAGACAAACGCTTCGCGGGATGCGCAGCTCGCAGATGGGAAGATCGCTTCGCGATTCTGCTCGCGCGCCAAAGTCCTGCTGCGCTCCCCTCAGGAGTGAGGGGCTGGGGGAGTCGAAGTACGCTTGCGGACTTTGCTCTAGAAATTGTTCCGCAATCCCTGTGAAACAACGTTCCTTATGCGTTGTTCATGGTTGCGTTCCGGTTGTTTTTGCGCAGCTTTTCAAAGCGAAGCTCGTCTTCGATGGTTACGCTGCAGCCGTTCTCGGTGAAGTACTGTTTGTACCAGAGAAGGAACATATAAACAACCCAGATGTGGCGGGCGTAGTCCTCTTTTCCGGCTTTGTGTTTGTCGAGAATTTTCACAAGTTCATCGGTGTGGAAGAACTTTGCGGCGATGTCGCTGGTGAACTCTTTTTTCACGATATTGTAGTATTTGTCCGTCCGGAGCCATACACGGATCGGTACCGGGAAGCCCAGTTTTTTCTTCTTTGCCTGAGCGGCGGACAGGTATTTGTGTGCGGCCTTGCGGAAACATACCTTCGTATTGGTGTCTGTAACCTTCTCATGGAGAGGGATGCTCTTTGCGAGTTCGTAGACTTTCCGATCCAGGAAGGGCACACGGCTCTCGATGGAATGCGCCATACTCATCTTGTCGGCCTTCAGAAGGATATCACCGACCAGCCAGAAGTTGAGGTCGATGTACTGCATTTTTTCAGTGTCGGCAAGTCCCTCTGCCTTCTTGTAGTAAGGGGCTGTCAGGCGCCAGGGCTCGGAGTTTCCGGAAGGATAGCGAAGAACCTTGTTTCGGAGTTTCATATCGTAGACATTCGCGTTTCCGATGAAGCGCTCCTGTATGTCACGGGAGCCGCGGAGAAGGAACCCTTTTCCCTTGGGGTGGCCTGGCAGGACGCTGACAAGGGAGGCCATGGCCTTACGGATCTTCTTCGGGAGTTTCTGGTAACCTGCCAGAGACATGGGCTCATGGTAGATCACATAGCCTCCGAAGAGCTCGTCGGAACCCTCGCCGGAGAGAATTACCTTCACATCCTTTGCAGCCTCGCGGTCCACAAAGTAGAGCGCGGAGGCAGAAGCGTCGGCCAGCGGCTCATCCATATAGTACTGGATTCGCGGGAGCTCTGCCCAATACTCTTCTGTGGAGATGACTTTGCTCTTGTTCTCTATGCCAAGGGTTTTTGAGAGTTCCTGTGCGTAGGGGATTTCATTGTAAGTCTCATAGTCAAATCCAACGGTGTAGGTTTTGGCACCGTGGAACTGGGTGGCCACGTAGCTGGAGTCAACACCACTGGACAGAAGGGAGGCAACCTCCACGTCGCTGACCATGTGGTAGCGGATGGAATCCTGCATGGTCTCGTCGATCTGCTCGATGAGTTTCTTGTGATCCACGGGTTCTTTGGACGGTGTCAGAACCGGATCGAAATACCGTGTGATGGTCTTTTGGCCGTCCTTCCATTTCATATAATGTCCGGGCATCAGCTTGAAGATTCCTTTGAAAAAAGTCTCCGGGAGAACCGAATACTCAAAGGACAGGTACTGTTCAAGTGCTTCCAGATTGACTTCTCTGTGATATCCCGGATACTCCAGGAGACTCTTGATCTCCGACGCCCAGAGAAGGTTGCCGTTGATCTCTGCGTAATAGAAGGGCTTGATGCCGAACATATCCCGGGCGGCAAAAAGCTCTTTTGTATTCTTGTTCCAGAGGACGAAGGTGAACATACCGCGCAGGCGGTCGAGCATGCTCTCCTTCCACTCTTCATAGCCGTGGATCAGAACCTCGGTGTCCGAGCTGCTGTAGAATACATGGCCTTTGGACAGCAGTTCCTCTTTCAGTTCTTTATAGTTGTAGATCTCCCCGTTGAAGGTGCACACGATGGAGCGGTCTTCGTTGTACATCGGCTGGATACCCGCGTTTGACAGGTCAATGATGGACAGACGACGGTGACCGATGGCGATGTTGTCATCGATGTACTGGCCGCTTCCGTCCGGGCCGCGGTGAATGATTCTGTTCATCATTGATTTGAGAACAGAAGGCTGATCATAGTCAGTTCCTGTAAATCCACAGATTCCGCACATATATTTATCCCCTTATTTTTGATTCAATGAAACATGGTTACGACAGACTCCGTCGAAAAGCAGCGGCGGAGTCTGTAATTAAAATTGATAATATATTATAAGACAGAGAAAAAATCATCGCAAGGGAGTAATTATGAGTAGAAATTTTAAAAAACACTGGAAATCGCGGTTTCCATATGTTATTATCTACGTATGATAAATGCAAAGAGGCATTTCCCTATGGGGAAGTGCCTCTTTTTTTGTTTCACGGGCGGTTTTTAAAACCCTTATGAGACAAAAAGGATCGGATCTGACCGGCGTGTTTGCGTATTTTTTGCGAATAGAACTGCGGGATATACAGGAGGTACTCATTATGGATAATTTCTTGATTTATGATAGTCTGCTTTATGCGATTTATACGGCATCTGATTTTAAAGGGGTAAAAGAAGAGCTTCTTGCCCATCTCCAGCAGATGATTCCACACCAGTATGCAAGTATCCTGATTACAGAAGGGGGTAACAGAAAAGGCACCGAGGACATCGGTATCGCCGAGTTTTACTGTGAACCCAGTGAGTTCATGGAGGCTGAAGAACTGCTGATCAAGAAGTATCCGGAAGATCTGACAACCATGATGAATCTCGCGGAAAAAGCGGGAGCCATCCGGAGAAGCGGAATCTGTGCGGAAGAAGAACGCTTCTGCGCGCCTTATTACAAAGAGTGCTATGAGAAGTATGATATTTACGATACCCTGCAGCTGGCGGTCACCGGCAAACATGAACTGATCGCAGTGATTTCCCTGTACCGCACCACAGAGGCCGGCGCCTTTGCGGATGAAGATGTCTATCTGCTCAAGGCACTCAGCAAACACCTCAGCAAAGTCTTCTACAAACACTGCAGACAGAATCAGACCATTGATTCCGTCAGCGGAACCATTGAGGAGATCAAGACAAAGGTACATATGACTCCGAAGGAGACCGAGATCCTGACGCTGATCTTCCTGGCCAAATCCAATCTGGAGATCTGCGAGGAACTGAAGATCAAGGAGCATACTCTTCAGAAACACCTGCAGAACATCTATCGGAAACTGAATGTATGTTCGAGATGGGAACTGCTTCGATTCGCAGTCCCAAACGGTCATGACGGGATGGGGAGAGCCGTCTGAATAACCGGTAAGAAAAAAATCTGTGATGAAAAGAATCCGCACGTAGAAACCTTTTGAGAATGGAAAGTTTCTGTGTGCGGATTTTTTATACAAAGTAAAGATTTTAAACATTCAGATAAAAGAAAAAATTACGAAACAATATTCTGAAATAAAACAAAAAAGAGGCAGTTTTTGGTAAAAAAGAACAAAAATCAGACGAAAGAAAACCAAAAAATTGATAAAAATGGTCACATGATTATTGACTTCCGGCTAACCAGGCGGTAAGATTATGCTAAATCGATGACCGGAATGCAGGGAGGCAGAGGATATGAATGGTGCCGCACGGAAGCGGATAGATGTCATATTCTCTATTTTTTTTCTCAGCAATTATTTTTAGGTTTTCTCGGCAGGCTCATGTGGGTGATGAGTACGGAATCGGTTCTTTGGAGTGTTTGGATATCACAGGAAGTGATTGACATAAGATACCGTTCAGGGGTGGACGGCAAAAACACCATGAAAAAATCTGGTATGTAGCCGCATGAGCGATGCGGCAAGGGAGGCAAAAGAATGTATGATGTTGTGATTATCGGTGCCGGTATTTCAGGCTGTGCTGCTGCAAGGGAGCTTTCACGTTTCGATCTGAAGATCTGTGTAGTTGAGAAGGCTGAGGATGTGTGTTGCGGAACCTCAAAGGCCAACAGTGCCATTGTTCACGCAGGCTTCGATGCAAAGCCCGGTACTCTCAAGGCGAAACTGAACGTGGAAGGCAGCAAGATGATGAAGTGGCTGTCGCAGGAGCTTGATTTTTCATACATCAACAACGGTGCGCTGGTTGTATGTCCGGAGGGTGGAGACAGACAGGGGCTGGAAGACCTTCTGGAGCGCGGAAAAGCCAACGGCGTCGAGGGACTTCGCATCATCGAAAGAGACGAACTCCGTCAGATGGAGCCGAATATCGCAGACGGAGCAGAGGCTGCACTCTACGCGCCTACTTCCGGAATTGTATGTCCGTTCGGTATGACCATCGGTTTTGCTGAGAACGCTGCCATGAACGGAGCGGAATTTCGAATGAACACAAAGGTAGAGAGTATCCGCCGCACAGAGAACGGATATCTGGTGGAGACTTCCCGCGGAGAACTAGAGACCCGCACGGTTGTCAATGCCGCAGGTGTGTATGCAGACGCCATCCACAATATGGTCAGTGACAAAGAACTTCATATTACAGCTCGCAAAGGCGAGTATTATCTGTTGGACAAGAGTGCCGGCAAGCATGTGGAGCACACTGTATTCGCACTTCCCACAGCTATGGGCAAGGGTGTGCTTGTGACACCGACTGTTCACGGAAATCTTCTGGTCGGACCGAATGCGGAAGACATTCAGGACAAAGAGGGCGTGAATACAACAAGAGCGGGACTGAACGAGATCGCAGAGCGCTCTGCCGATACCGTAAAAAACGTGCCGCTTCGCGAGGTGATCACCTCTTTCGCAGGACTTCGTGCTCATGCGGATGAAGACGATTTCATCATTCGCGAGCTGGAGGAGGCTCCCGGCTTTATTGATGTGGCAGGTATCGAGTCTCCGGGACTCTCCGCGGGACCGGCCATCGGCTGCATGGTGGCAGAACTTGTCTGTGAGATCCTGAAACCGGAAGAGAAATACGACTTCAATCCGGAGAGAATCGGCATTCTGAATCCGGAGGAAATGACAGAAGAAGAGCAGAACGGACTGATCCGCATCGATCCCGCTTACGGAAACATCATCTGCAGATGCGAATCGATCTCTGAAGGTGAGATTCTGGATGCAATTCACAGACCTCTGGGAGCCAGATCTCTGGACGCGGTGAAGAGAAGAACGAGAGCCGGAATGGGAAGATGCCAGGCTGGTTTCTGCTCCCCGAAGGTCATGGAAATCCTGGCGAGAGAATTATCGGATATGAGCATGTATGATGTGACAAAGGCCGGCGGAGAATCAAGATTGATCGTCGGTGACAATAAAGGAGACTTCAAGGCAGGACTTCAGGGAGGAATCTGATGATGCAGACGGAAAACTATAATCTCGTGATTATCGGCGGCGGACCGGCAGGTCTCGCCGCTGCATCAGCTGCCAGAGAGAGCGGGGAAGAGAGTATTCTCATTCTCGAGAGAGACGATCGTCTCGGCGGCATTCTGAATCAGTGTATTCACAATGGCTTCGGTCTTCACACCTTTCAGGAGGAGCTGACCGGACCGGAATACGCCCAGAGATTTATCGATAAAGTAGAAGAGGCGGGAATCGAATACCGCCTGCAGACCATGGTGCTGGACATCAGTTCTGACCGGGTCGTCACAGCTATGAGCAGTGAGAAGGGATTGTACCACATCCAGGCCGGAGCAGTTATTCTTGCAATGGGATGCAGAGAACGGCCCAGAGGAGCCCTGAATATCCCGGGCTATCGGCCTGCGGGAATCTACACGGCGGGAACGGCCCAGAGACTGGTGAACATTGAGGGCATGATGCCGGGGCGTGAAGTTGTCATCCTCGGATCCGGCGATATCGGACTGATCATGGCCAGAAGGATGACACTGGAGGGCGCGAAAGTCAAAGTTGTTGCGGAACTGATGCCCTACTCCGGCGGATTGAAACGAAACATCGTACAGTGTCTGGACGATTTCGGAATTCCTCTGAAACTCAGCCATACCGTGGTTGATATCGAAGGAAAAGAGCGTGTCAGCGGCATCACCCTTGCCCGGGTCGATGGAAAAGGAAAACCGATTCCCGGCACAGAAGAGCACTATTCCTGTGATACGCTTCTTCTCTCCTGTGGACTGATTCCTGAGAATGAGCTTTCGTCAAAAGCCGGCGTATCCTTGAGCCCGCTGCACAAGGGACCGGTAGTCAACGAGAGCCTGGAGACTGATGTGGAGGGTATTTTCGCCTGCGGAAACGTTCTTCATGTCCATGATCTGGTGGATTTTGTATCGGAAGAGGCTGCCGCTGCGGGGCGGAATGCCGCTGCCTATGTGAAGAATCAGGTTGCTGCTTCCACAGGAACAGAGATTCCGGTGAAGGCAGATTTCGGCGTGAGCTACACCGTTCCGGAGAAAATCGCGCCGGAGCGCATGCAGGATACACTGACCGTTCGCTTCCGTGTCAATAACGTATACAGAAATCATTACATCTCCGTATATCTTGGAGACAGAAGAGTGACACACAAGAAGAAACAGATTGCAGCTCCCGGTGAAATGGAGCAGGTTATTTTGAAGAAGACGGATCTGGAGGAAGTGCCGGAACTGTCGGAGATCAGAATCTGTCTGGAGGAGGCGTAAGAGATGGAGAGAGAACTTACCTGTATCGGCTGCCCCATGGGCTGCCAGCTTCGTGTAGAGATGGAGAACGGAGAGGTACTCAGCGTCACCGGAAATACCTGTAAACGCGGCGATGTCTATGCCCGCAAGGAAGTGACAAATCCCACCCGCATCGTGACATCCACCGTCGGCGTGGAGGGAGGATCGATCCGCGCGGTGTCTGTGAAGACCGCACAGGATATTCCGAAGGAAAAAATCGGTGCCTGCATGGAGGCACTGAAGGGCGTTGTTGTAAAAGCTCCGGTTAGAATCGGTCAGGTCATCGTCCACGACGTGGCCGGCACAGGCGTCGATGTCATCGCGACAAAGAATGTCTGAGAAGCGTAGAATGCAGATCGTAATAATATAGAAGCGAAGTTCCGGGAGGAACTTTGGGGAAATGGGCTGACGCGAAATGACCGGTGCGTCAGCCCATTTATCTTGTCTCATAGGAAATTGCTTCGCATTCCCTATGAGACAAAACGCTCCGCGGGATGCGCAGCTCGCAGATGGGAAGATCGCTTTGCGATTCTGCTCGCGCGCCAAAGTCCTGCGGCGCTCCCCCTCAGGAGTGAGGGGCTGGGGGAGTCGAAGTCCGCTTGCGGACTTTGTTCCTTGTAACTGTACGTTTTTTCAGTATAATGAATTACGGAAACCGACAAATTGAAAGTACAAGAGAGAAACCGGAGATGAGAACCAGTGAAAAAGAATTATAAGATGAAAATCAGCTATGACGGCACTCGTTTCTTTGGTTGGGAGCATCAGCCCAAACAGGAAATGACCATTCAGGGAAAACTTGAGACAGTGCTGAGCCGGATGGTGGGCGCTCCGGAAGATCAACCGGTGACTGTAATCGGCGCCGGAAGAACAGACGCGGGAGTGCATGCGAAAGAGATGATCGCCAATGTTTTCCTGGATACGAGAATGTCGGAAGAAGAAATACAGACCTACATGAACCGTTATCTCCCGGAGGACATCAGCGTCAACGAATTGAAAGTCTGCGCGGATCGGTTCCACAGCCGTTTCAAAGCAAAGGGAAAAACGTACTGCTACAGTTTCTGGTATGCGGATGGAGGCGTTCGCCCGACCTTTGATCGCAAATACGTGACTGTCCTCGACAAGAGACCAAACGTGGATCGAATGAGAAAAGCTGCGGAGGAAATTGTCGGGATGCGCGATTTTAAGAGTTTTTGCGGCAACTCACATATGAAGAAATCCACCGTGCGCCTGGTGGACTCCATCGAATTCAAAATTCGCGGTCCGTACATCCGAATGTATATCCACGGAAGCGGCTTCCTGCAGAACATGGTACGGATCATTGCCGGGACGCTTCTTGAAGTCGGATATGGCAAGAGAACACCGGAGAGCATCGCGGAACTGATAGAGGCCAGGGACAGAAAACTGGCCGGACCGACAGCACCGGCACAGGGGTTGTGTCTGATCCAGGTGGATTATTAAGCATAGTGAAGCGGCCATGAGAGTTTCGTAGACTCTCATGGCCGCTTAAATAATATCTGTCGGTTTTAGTAAAATAGGCGGAATCATTATGCGGTCGCTGCGGTTGTAGGTGCCAGGTGCCGGAAGATCGGCTGTATGGTGGTTCCAATGATGATGCCGGTAAGCCCCTGTACCAGGTTGAATGGAATCTCAGCGATGGAAGAAATCACTGCTGCCGCCAGGGACGCGGAAGAAAAGGAACCACTTGTTGCAGTGACAAGGATGATATTCGTAAGCAGATATCCGAGAACCATGACGGTCTCACCGGCAATTCCGGAGAGAACCATGGGGAGAATATCCGAATGTCTTCCGTCTGTACGGGAGGTGACGAGGCGGAAGATCAGAGCCGCTGTAAAGGCAGTCAGGAATTTTACGACGAAGGTAAAGGGAGCCCAGATGACGTAGCCGCCCAGAAGATCTGCCAGAGCGGAGCCAAGACCTGCCGCAAGGCCGCCGGTTAGCGGGCCGAAGAGCACTCCGGACAGAAGGACGAAGGCGTCGCCGATGTGGATGTAACCCAGGGTGGGTGTGGGTATCTTCAGCACAGATGTCGCCAGAAAAGTAAGCGCAGCGAACATGGCTGCGGAAGCAAGTGTTTTTGCTGAGATTTGAGATTTCATAAAAGTCCCCCTAACATGCATTTTATTATGAAGAAATACGGATCAATCCGTGTTCGTTGCGAAGCCTGCGGCGGTCGCCGGTAAGTGCATTCGACTGATCGTTTACGAATGCCTGATTATCAACATCTGAATTATAAAACAAATGTGGTCATGTGCAAAATTTCCAGATCGAGCAAAATTTATATAACCAGATAGAGCGGATGAATGATATTTCACCACAGGGTGACATTCTTTCGTGAATGCTGCAATGTGAATTCTGCCCACAGTTGTTGACATTTTTTGTTCGGAAAGATATAATAGTTCAGCGTGCCGTAGTTTACGGGTAGAGGATTACCCGCGAAAAGCACGACAGAATAATGATTATTAGCAGCCGTAAGAAAAACAAGGAGGATCATAAGGAATGCCTACATTTAACCAGTTAGTTAGAAAAGGCCGTCAGACATCTGCAAAGAAGTCTACAGCACCGGCTCTTCAGAGAACATTCAACTCCCTGAAGAAGAAAGCTGTAGAGCAGTCTTCTCCGCAGAAACGTGGTGTTTGTACAGCCGTTAAAACAGCAACTCCTAAGAAACCGAACTCTGCTCTTCGTAAAATCGCCAGAGTACGTCTTTCTAACGGAATCGAGGTAACAAGCTATATCCCGGGTGAGGGACACAACCTTCAGGAGCATAGCGTAGTACTTATCCGTGGAGGAAGAGTAAAGGATCTGCCTGGTACAAGATATCACATCATCCGTGGTACTCTCGATACTGCAGGTGTAGCTAACAGAAAACAGGCCCGTTCCAAATACGGTGCTAAGAGACCGAAAAAGTAATAACTGTAGATAAGATAAGAATTCAATTATCTCACTAAAGTTTTATGGTTATGTGTAACGGTATTTCGAAGACCCCCACGGCTGCGGGTTGATAGAAAAATTACCGGTACAGACACATTCGTACCATACCAAATGTGAGTACCTGAGATCTAATCGTTAAATGATTAAGGAGGGAAGTATCGTGCCACGTAAAGGACATACTCAGAAAAGAGATGTTTTAGCAGATCCGGTATACAACAACAAAGTTGTTACCAAGCTTGTTAACAGCATCATGCTGGACGGTAAAAAAGGAACCGCTCAGAAGATTGTTTATGGCGCATTTGCTAAAGTAGAAGAGAAAGCTGGAAAGCCAGCTGTTGAATGTTTTGAAGAAGCAATGAACAACATCATGCCGCAGCTTGAGGTTAAGGCTCGCCGTATCGGTGGTGCTACATACCAGGTTCCGGTTGAGGTTAAGCCGGAGAGACGTCAGGCTCTGGGACTTCGTTGGCTGACAATGTTCTCCCGTAAGAGAAGCGAGAAGACAATGGCAGACAGACTCGCTAACGAGCTTCTTGACGCTATGAACAACACAGGCGCTTCTGTAAAACGTAAAGAAGATATGCATAAGATGGCAGAGGCCAATAAGGCATTTGCTCATTACAGATTCTAAGGAGGACACTCTGTTGGCTGAAGGAAGAGAATACCCACTTGAGCAAACCAGAAATATCGGTATCATGGCGCATATCGATGCAGGAAAAACAACTCTGACAGAGCGTATCCTGTACTACACCGGTGTTAACTACAAGATCGGTGAGACATATGAAGGAACAGCTACCATGGACTGGATGGAGCAGGAGCAGGAGCGTGGTATCACAATCACATCTGCTGCTACTACATGCCACTGGAGACATCAGAACCAGGCAAAGGCTGACCCGAAGGCACTTGAGCATCGTATCAACATCATCGATACACCTGGACACGTAGACTTCACTGTAGAGGTTGAGCGTTCCCTTCGAGTACTCGATGGTGCCGTAGGTGTATTCGATGCCAAGGGTGGTGTAGAGCCGCAGTCCGAGAACGTATGGCGTCAGGCTGATACCTACAACGTTCCTCGTATGGCATTCGTAAACAAAATGGATATCCTTGGTGCTAACTTCGATAACACCGTATCCGAGATCGTTTCCAAGCTGGGTAAGAACCCGGTAGTTCTTGAGAGACCGATCGGTAAAGAGGATTATTTCCAGGGTATTGTAGATCTTTTCGAGATGAAAGCTTACATCTACAATGACAAGACTGGTGAGGATATCACAATCACAGATATCCCTGAGGATATGGCAGACGAGTGTGAGCTCGCTCACACAGAGCTCGTTGAGAAGATCTGTGATCTTGACGATGAGCTTATGATGCTCTACCTCGATGGTGAGGAGCCGAGCGTTGAGCAGCTCAAGGCTGCACTTCGTAAAGGTACAATCGAGAACAAAGCCGTTCCGGTACTTTGCGGATCCGCACATCAGAACAAAGGTATCCAGAAACTTCTGGATGCAGTAGTAGACTTCATGCCGGCACCTGTAGACGTTCCGGACATCCAGGGTACAGATATGGAAGGAAACGAGATGACTCGTAAGTCTTCTGACGCAGAGCCTTTCTCCGCTCTCGTATTCAAGATCGTATCCGATCCGTTCGTAGGTCGTCTGGCTTACTTCAGAGTTTACTCCGGTACACTGAACTCCGGTTCTTACGTACTGAACTCTACAAAAGAGAAGAAGGAGCGTGTAGGACGTATCCTTCAGATGCACGCAAACAAGAGACAGGAGCTTTCCAAGGTTTACTCCGGAGATATCGCAGCTGCTATCGGATTCAAGTTCTCTGCAACAGGAGATACAATCTGCGACGAGCAGCACCCGGTAATCCTCGAGTCCATGGAGTTCCCGGATCCGGTTATCGAGCTCGCAATCGAGCCGAAGACAAAAGCAGGACAGGGCAAGCTTGCTGACGCTCTTGCTAAACTTGCTGAGGAGGATCCTACCTTCCGTGCACATACAAACCAGGAGACTGGTCAGACAATCATCGCTGGTATGGGTGAGCTTCACCTTGAGATCATCGTTGACCGTCTGCTTCGTGAGTTCAACGTTGAAGCTAACGTTGGTGCTCCGCAGGTTGCTTACAAGGAGACAATCTCCAAAGCTTCCGATATCGACAGCAAATACGCTCGTCAGTCCGGTGGACGTGGACAGTACGGTCATGCAAAGATCAAGTTCACTCCTATGGATGCAAACGGCGAGGAAGTATACAAGTTCATCAACAGCGTAACAGGTGGTGCTATTCCGAAGGAGTACATCCCGTCTGTAGATTCCGGTATCCAGGATGCTATGAAAGCTGGTATCCTCGGCGGATTCCCGGTAGTTGGTGTACAGGCTGAAGTATACGATGGTTCTTATCATGAGGTCGACTCTTCTGAGATGGCATTCCACATTGCAGGATCCATGGGATTCAAGCAGGCAATGGAGAAGGGCGAGCCGGTTCTTCTCGAGCCGATCATGAAGGTTGAGGTTTCTACACCTGAAGAGTACATGGGTGACGTTATCGGTGATGTAAACTCCCGTCGTGGCCGTGTAGAGGGTATGGATGACGTCGGCGGCGGTAAGATGGTACGTGGACTCGTTCCGCTTTCCGAGATGTTCGGTTACTCCACAGACCTTCGTTCCAAGACTCAGGGACGTGGAAACTACTCCATGTTCTTCGATCACTATGAGAAAGTTCCGAAGAACGTTCAGGATAAAGTACTGTCTGACAAGGCAAAATAATAACAAATATAATAACCAGGATAGTCAGCTTCTGCTGACTGTCTTGTAATAGAAATACACTTGCAAAGAATACTGAAATTCAGTATAATCAACTTTAGCAGATTTTTCTAAAAAGTTAATACGTAGGTCATAAGGCCTGTGTACATTTAAGGAGGAAGTTACAAAAATGGCAAAAGCAAAATTTGAAAGAAAAAAACCGCATTGTAATATTGGTACCATCGGACACGTAGACCATGGTAAAACAACTCTTACAGCTGCTATTACAATGACTCTCGCAACAAGAATGCCTACAGATGAGAACCAGATCGTAGATTTCGCTAACATCGATAAGGCTCCGGAAGAGAGAGAGCGTGGAATCACTATCAACACAGCTCACGTAGAGTACGAGACAGAGGCACGTCACTACGCACACGTAGACTGCCCTGGACACGCTGATTACGTTAAGAACATGATCACAGGAGCTGCTCAGATGGATGGTGCTATCCTCGTTGTAGCTGCTACTGATGGTGTTATGGCACAGACTCGTGAGCACGTTCTTCTTGCTCGTCAGGTAGGTGTTCCGGCCATGGTTGTATTCCTTAACAAATGCGATATGGTAGACGATGATGAGCTTATTGAGCTCGTAGAGATGGAGGTTTCCGAGCTTCTTGACGAGTACGGATTCGAGGATACTCCGATCGTTCGTGGATCTGCTCTTAAGGCACTTGAGGATCCGAACGGTGAGTGGGGCGATTGCATCATGAACCTTCTTGCCACAGTTGATGAGCACATCCCGACACCGGAGCGTGACACAGATAAGCCGTTCCTTATGCCTGTAGAGGATGTATTCACAATCTCCGGACGTGGAACTGTAGCAACTGGTAGAGTAGAGCGTGGTACACTTCACGTTAACGATCCGGTTGAGATCCTTGGAATCTCTGATTCTGTTCAGACATCTGTTGCAACAGGTATCGAGATGTTCCACAAGCTTCTTGACGAGGCTATGGCTGGTGATAACATCGGATGTCTTCTTCGTGGTATCAACAGAACTGATATCGAGAAGGGACAGGTTGTTGCTAAACCTGGCACAGTAACATGCCACACAAAATTCACAGCTCAGGTTTACGTACTGAACAAAGATGAGGGTGGACGTCACACACCTTTCTTCAACAACTACCGTCCGCAGTTCTACTTCAGAACAACAGACGTTACAGGTGTTGTTAACCTTCCGGAAGGCACAGAGATGTGCATGCCTGGCGATAACGTAGAGATGACCATCGAGCTCATCCACCCGATCGCTATGGAGCAGGGTCTTACATTCGCTATCCGTGAGGGTGGCCGTACAGTAGGATCTGGACGTGTTGCTTCCATCATCGACTAATTTTCGAATTAGCTTGCGATAAGCGCAATTATAAACAGCCCATCATGCTTGCATGATGGGCTGTTTTTGAATGCAAAAATGCATTAATAATGTAAAGAAATATGGAGAAGTTGGCGATATACTTATATATCGTAAAAAAGACGTGGCATTCACGGGGAAGTATTCTCGGAACAGGAGACACAGATATGCCGGATATAAACTTAAAGCTGTATTATTTACTGATCATCGTCATCGCATTGATGGTTCTAATAATTATATACTCCAAGACTAATGAGAATATCGGTAATAAACGTGAGGTCAATGCCTTCAAGGGCATGTTGATCTGTTTTATGATTTATACCTGCGGGGATCTTCGTCTTCTCTTTGATGATTTCTACACGCTGCTACCGAGGGTTGTCGTTCTCTTTATCGTGGGCACAGGATTTCTGGCTATGAGTGGCGCCTGCTATTACTGGCTGGCGTATGTCTTGTCCGGCAGTAGTTATAAGTCGAAGAATGTGGCCATGATTTTGGCTCAGATACCGATGGCGATAGTGGCCATGCTGGTATATTCACCGCTGTACACTGTCGTGTACGAAGTGACGGATGTTCCGAGGTTTAGGCCGGCGTTGATGCTGATCGTTTTTTTGGATTATATCTACCTCATTTGTGCAACCGTAATTTCGCTCCGCAAGTATTTCCGTGAGAAGCACAAACTGGAGCGCGGGAGATACCTGGCGCAGATCTTCTATATTCTGTTTTATACGCTGAGTGGATGGATCATGGGGTATTTCCTGAACATCCCGACAATCGAATTGTGTATGATGCCGGTGGTTCTGAAACTGTTTATTGATCTTCAGGATTCCAGGATTTATACGGATGCGTTGACGCGGCTCGATAACAGAAGAAGGATCAGTGAGTACATCGACAAGGAGCTGCTGACCTGCAGTGTGGAGAAGCCTCTGACCCTGATCATGATTGATATTGATTTCTTCAAAAGTGTCAATGATGTCCTTGGACATGATGTGGGAGACGAGGTTCTCGTTTCTTTTTCCAAAGCATTGAGTAATCTGACATCAACGAAGTATGCCCGGGCGGCCAGATGGGGCGGCGATGAATTCATCGTTGCGGGAAAGGAAGCCGGTCTCGTGGATGACTTTAGGGAGAGGTTGACGCAGGAACTGGAAAAGGAGTCCAATCTTAATTTTATCCCCATGTTCAGCGTGGGAAGTTATACCTGCATTTCCTCCGAGATTTCCGTGAAGCGAGCTCTTGAGGTGGCAGATGCGGAATTATATAAGGACAAGGCTGAGCAGCACAAGAATGAATTGCAATTCCAGAGCATGCTCAAGAGTTTGAAAAAGAGATAGAAAACGAATAGATAGAATGATTCATCGGCAAAAATGTGTTCCACGCGTTTTTGCCGATTTTTGTGTAGAGGAAAAGGCTTCGGGGGCATATCATGTTTTTTACGAAAATCTCAAGCTGGTTACGAAAACCTATACCTTAATAATATGATATTTCATGAAAAAATTACTAAAAATATCGAAATTGCACAACTAATTTGGATCATTGTGGTAAAATTAATTGCATAGAACGAAATATGGTGCAATTGCTGTATAATGTTCTGAAAATTCTATATGGAGGGGAAAACATGAAACGAACACGGAAACTATTGGCAATCCTGCTCGCACTGGCGGTGGTTCTGACTACTGCGCAGTTCGGAAGCAGCAGTGCCTGGGCCGCGGATGCGGACAAGGGCGCGAAAGCTGAGACCGGCACAGAGAAAGAAACGGTCCAGTACAAGCAGGAAAAGAACACACGCAAGATTCAGCCGTTCACAGAGTATTCTTCACAGGAATATGTGGAACTTATGGGCCGCGGCTGGAACCTTGGAAACAGCTTCGACGCTGTCGACACCACACCGGGAATTGAGGATACCGGTGAGCGCGCATGGGGAAACCCGGAAGTAACAAAGGATCTGATCAACACGGTCATCAAGAAGGGCTTCAAGTCCATCCGTATGCCTCTGACTCTCTGGAAGAGATATGATGAGAACTACACCATCGATCCAAACTGGCTGAAGAGATATCGTGAGGTTGTAGACTGGGCTACCAGTCAGGGTATCTATGTCATGGTCAACATTCACCATGATTCCTGGATCTGGCTCAAAGACTGGGACGGTAGCACTTCATCTCCTGAGTACAAGGGCTTTATCAAACTCTGGGAGCAGTTGGCAGACTACTTCAAAGACGAGTCTGAGCTGGTGTCCTTTGAGACCATCAACGAGCCGCAGTTCAACAAAGTGAATGAGATTGAGAAGCTGGACAAGATCAACCGCGCAGCTGTGGATACCATCCGTAAGAGCGGTGGAAACAACGACAAGCGAATGATCATCATTCCTACACTGAACACAGAGGCAAGCCAGGACAACCTGAACCGTCTGAACTGGTCCTTCCTGTCCGGCTATCCCAACGATCCGAACCTGATCGTAACTATTCACTATTACAGTGAGTGGCTCTTCAGCTCTAACCTCGGACGTACCATGTTCGATGAGCTTCTTCGTCCGGATGACGAGACAGAGAAGACTCCAAGAGAATATGCGAAGGCAATGTTCGACAGACTGAAAGAATCCCTGACCGACAAGGGCTACGGCGTAATCATCGGTGAGTACGGTCTGCTCGGAAACGACGCCGGCACCGATGTCCTGGAACTTGGCGAGGAGTTGAAGTACTATGAGTACATCAATTACCTGGCTGATCAGTACAAGATCTGTATCATGGTATGGGACAACGGACAGTTTCTGCACAGAACGAAATATTACTGGCAGCTTGAGCGTCTCGGAGAGATGCTTGAGAAGAGCATGACAGAGAGATCTTCCTACGCCTCAGGTCTGGATATGATCTATCTCAAAGACGACAAGAGCGACGATATCAAGATCCCGCTCACACTGAACGGAAACACATTCAAAGGCATCAAAGGCCTTACCGAAGGAAAAGAGTACACCTACGACAAGACAAGCGCAACCATCACCCTGAAGGCTTCCTATGTGAATAAAGCATATGACGCCATGAAAAAGGATGAGTACGGATATGCTGCTGACCTTGTATTCCAGTTCAGCGCAGGCTGCGACTGGCATCAGTATCTGGTGAAATACGGAAAACCGGTATATAATCCTGAGAACGAGAAAGTTGAGGGATCTGTATCCGGCGGAATCACAATTCCTGTAAACTACAACTCTGCAAGAATCGAGCAGGTTTCCATCTTCCAGAACGGCGGTCTCATCGGACCCAACTCCAGCTGGTGGAAATACCTCGAGTGCGGAAACAGCTATCGTCCGGATTACACCAACGGAACCCTTCTTCTGAAGACACAGACCTTTGAGGGAGAGCGCCCGGCAAAAGACGGAGAGATCGTTCTTCTCATCAAGTATGTGGACGGTCAGAGAGATTTCATCAGCTACACCAAGAAGGGCGACAAGCTCACCTTCAACGGTGTCAAAGAAATGGGAGAGATCGAGGATCCGGTATTCAGCAGCAAGGTGCTGATCTACCTTGGTGAGACAGAGATGCCCGACGACTACCATGTAGAAGATGCACAGATTTACTACAACGGCTGGGGAACAAATACAGAGAAGCTCCTCAAAGACACCACCTGGGCAGCTCCTATTGAGATTGTCACAGACAAAGTAGACAAGGGTGTCATCGGCTACTTCATGGATCGCTATGACAAGAGAGTGCTCAACTGCTTCGATCTCGCCATTGTTGAGAGACCGGTCGTAAGTGATGTAGAGGTAGAGGCCGGCGAGACAGCGGCATCCGAGATCACAGGCGTTATGGAGCCGGAGTGGAACTCACCGGTAACTGTAACTTACGATGTAAAGGATGACACCGTCGCAACCGTAGATGACGAGGGAAATGTCTTCGGAAGAAAGAAAGGTACCACAAAGCTTCTGGTCACTGTAACACAGTGGGGAAGAACCGACACCTTCGAGGGAACGATTACCGTAACCGGCGATAAGGTGATCACACCTACCCCGGGACCGACATCTACACCGACACCGAAGCCTACGGCAAAACCGAAGGTAAAGAAAGCATACAAGGATCTGGATCTCGACGGAACGATCGCATCCGGCAAAATCCTGCCGTAATCAAAAGCCGGGGAGCACGAATGAACCAGCGTATCCCTGACAATCAAAGCATCGCTTCTTCCGGCGGAAGAACCAGCCGCCCGGAAGGAAAGTGGTGAATAATACAAAGAGAAAAACTGAATAAAGAGATTAATACCTGAAACATAATACATAACCGAACACGTTTAAGCCGGCACCTGCATTTCGCAGGTGCCGGCTTATTTTGGACTGTCGCCAGATACGTTCAAATTTACTATCATCTTTGTGAAAATTTATCGTTTTGTCAATATTGCGAAATACTTTTTTTATATTTAATGTTCTTTTTGACATATTTCTGCGTGAAAAAAGTGCTAATCATTTCGTGAGTTCGTGAAAAACCCGTGGCGCGCAGCTGTACGCAATTAACAAAATATGATACGAAAACAAATGACGCATTGACACAAAACTAACAAAAATGTTAAATTATATGTAAATATATCATATTGTGCCGCAAACAGAAACAATAACATCAAGAATCTGCACAAAACATCAAAAAACGTTCCTGCGGCGGCGGTTTTCGTATACCGGGGAAAGAGGGTCTGAACCGGCGTACAGATTGTATGGGGTGTAAATGAGAAAGAGAAGTTTTTGGAGAAGGGCGGCTGCCTTACTGGCGGCTGCAGTTGTGGGATGCACGTCTGTAGGTGCGGGAATGGAGGCCGGCACGCGGACGGCAGAGGCTGCTACTGGAAATTACATGGTGGAACACCTGGACAGGGGAATCGCTGCCTTCGGAACGGGCAAGGGTATGCTGGTGAGCTGGCGGGTGCTGGCGAACGATCCGGCAGATGCGATATACCGTCTGTACAGAGATGGTCGGTTGATTTATACAAGCCAGAGCGGGCAGGCTACCTGCTTTTTGGATGCAGAAGGACAGAGTTCTTCCGTTTACCGGGTGGATACCCTTGCGGGCGGAACTGTGACCGGATCGGATACCTGCACACTCAAGAGCGGAACGGGTTACTTGGATATTCCGCTTTCACAGCCGGGATCGAATTACTCACCCAATGACTGTTCCTGCGGAGACGTGGACGGAGATGGGCAGTACGAGCTGATTCTCAAGTGGGATCCGAGCAATTCTCAGGACAATTCAAAGTCCGGTTATACGGACAAGGTGTTTATCGACTGCTACAGGCTCACGGGAGAGCGGCTGTGGCGGATTGACCTTGGGAGAAACATCCGCGCGGGACAGCATTACACGCAGTTCCTGGTGGCGGATTTTGATCTGGACGGCAAGGCGGAGATGACCTGTAAGACAGCGGACGGAACGGTGGATGGAACCGGAAAGGTGATCGGCAACGCCTCCGCAGACTACAGAAACAGCAGCGGCTATGTGCTGAGCGGACCGGAATACTACACCCTTTTCGACGGAGAGACGGGAAAAGCCCTGGATACCGTGGATTACCCTTATCCCAGAGGAGATGTGAGAAAGTGGGGAGACAAGTATGGAAACCGTGTTGACCGTTTTCTGGGAGCAGTATGCTATCTGGACGGTGTCCATCCCAGTGCGGTGACGGTCAGAGGCTACTACACCAGAATGACGGCTGCGGCCTTCGATGTGCGCGGAAAAAAACTGGTGCGACGCTGGGGTTTTGACACCGGAAACAACTCTTCCGCCAAAGGTTACGGAAACGGCAACCACAACGCCATGCCTGCGGATGTGGACGGCGACGGAAAGCAGGAACTGGTTCTGGGAGGCGTCTGTCTGGATGATAACGGAACGGCTCTCTGGTGTACGGGAAAAGGACACGGAGACGCTTTGCACGTGGGAGATCTGGATCCCGACAGACCCGGCCTGGAGGCCTTTGTCTGTCACGAGGTTTCACCCTACGGTATCAGTCTTCTGGATGCGAAGAACGGCTCTGTGATCTGGCACAGGAACGGTTCCAATGATACCGGAAGGTGCTGCGCGGACAACATCACGGCAGATGTAAAGGGCTCCCTCTACTGGGGACTCGGATACGATGTCGTGGACAGCGCCGGAAAAACGGTGGCTTCCAACCGGCCGTCCATCAACTTCCTGATTCACTGGGACGGAGATCTGGAGAGGGAACTGCTGGATGGAAACACAATCACGAAGTACTCGGTAAAAGGCGGCGCCTCTGCTGTTTTTACGGCAGATGGCTGTGAATCCAACAACAGCACGAAGTCCGTGCCCTGCCTGACAGCGGATCTCTTCGGAGACTGGAGAGAAGAGCTGGTAATGAGAACGAGTGACAATAAACATCTGCGGATTTATGCGACGCCGGAGAGTACACAGTACAGAATGACGACCCTGATGCAGGATCCTCAGTATCGTATGCAGGTGGCAGCGGAGCAGAGCGGCTATAATCAGCCGGCACATCAGAGCTTTTATCTTGGCTCGGATCGCTCCCTTCCGGAGCGCACGCCGGTGAATGTACTTGGGGTGACAGCGTCCGGAGCAAAGGCTACGCCGACACCGACAGTTGCGCCTTCTTCCGGAGATGGACTCAGGAACGGCGCGGTGATGGACACCACAAAGGCCTATATGATCCGGAACCGGAATTCCGGCCTGTACCTGGATGTGAAGGACGGCATCTGCGCCGAGGGAACCAATGTTATTCAGTGGGGCGGCGATCCGTCTAAACCGCAGACGAATCAGGTCTGGTATCTGAGAGAGGTGAACTGGGGCTACTATTACATATATTCTGCCCTGGATGACGGAAATACCTATCTTCTGAACTGTGCAAACGGCAATAACGGCACCAATATCGATATTCAGAAGGATCACGGGTATTCCACCACATATTTCAAGTTTGTGGACAACGGGGATGCCTCTTATGAAATTGTAACGAGGGCTTCCAGGGATAAGTCCTGTGTGGAGATCGGAAATGCCCTGAAGACGGCAGGAAGCAATGTACAGCAGTATCAGTGGAACGATCACGATTGCCAGAAGTGGGAGCTGGTACCGGTGGAATTCGGTGAGGCGAAGACACCTACAGCGACGCCAAAGCCGACGAATACACCTGTGCCTACGGCGACATCGGCTCCGACTCCGACAGCTGCACCGGCAGCTACGGCGACACCGGTTCCGACAGCGACGAAAAAGCCCACGAGCACGCCTGTGCCCACTCCGAAAGTGACAACCGGTCCGACACCCACAGCAAACCCGGCGCCGCCGGATGCGGATGGAAACCGGGTGGGGGCAGAGATGGACACAACGAAGGCCTATATGATTCGCAACGTCAACTCCGGACGCTACATGGAGGTAGAGAACGGCGAGGCAAAGGCAGGTGCCAATGTGGATCAGTGGGGCGGCGATCCTTCTGCACCCCTGCAGCATCAGGTATGGTTTCTGAGGGAAGTGAACTGGGGCTATTATTATATTTACTCCGCTTTAGGTGACGGAAACACCTATCTGCTGGACTGCGCAAACGCAAATGACGGCACGAATATCAACATTGCCGAGAAGAACGGATACAGCAATCAGTACTTCAAGTTCGTGGACAACCACAACGGCACCTATGAGATCGTAACCAGATCCTCCAGGGATAAATCCTGCGTGGAAATCGGAAGCGCCCGGATGACCGCGGGAGGAAATGTACAGCAGTATCAGTGGAATGATCACGATTGTCAGAAGTGGGAGCTGATTCCGGTGACCTACGGAAAACAGAAAGTGCGTTACACGGATCTGGATCTTGAGGAGGAGTTCTCCGGAAAGGGCAGCCTGATTCCCGGGCGCGCATCACAGGGAAAGACGGATACGCAGGTTGCAGCCTCCGGCAGTCTTTTTGCCATCGATCAGAATTACACCGAGGGTGTCGAGGAGACGACAAACGCAGGTTTCACGGGACGTGCCTACCTGAATCTGGACAACAAAGTTGGAAGCTCTGTGGAATGGCGGATCAATGTTCCGGAGGAGGGCAACTATCTCTGTACCTTCCGTCACGCAAACGGAACCACCGTTGACCGCAAGATGAAAGTCAGGGTGAACGGGGGAACAGACGTCTGGATGCAGAGTTTTTCCGGAACAGGAGCCTGGACCCAGTGGAAGGAGCGTTCGATCGTTCTTCCACTCCGCAAGGGAATCAATGCAGTGGCTATGACTTCTGTCACCTCCGACGGAGGACCGAACTTCGACTTCCTTAGTTACGAGTGGACGGATGAGCCGGTGCCGGAACCCTATGTGGAACCTTCTCCGTCGCCGACAGAGAAGCCGGATCCGACGAAGTCCCGCACCATCTGGATCGCAGGAGACTCCACGGTACAGACCTATTCATCCAGATATGCACCTCAGCAGGGCTGGGGCGCACACCTGGCGGACTTCATTCCTTCCAATAACCGGGTGAACAATCACGCCATGGCGGGACGGAGCTCCAAGAGCTTTGTGGAAGAGGGAAGACTGCAGACCATTCTGGATCAGATCCAGCCGGGAGATTATCTGCTGGTGCAGTTCGGAATCAATGATTCCGCCTCTACCAAAACAGAGCGCTATGCGCCGCCCTGTGGAAAAATTCCGGGAACTGCAGGAAGCTATGAGTACTACATGGAACAGTTCATCAAGGGGGCGCTGGATCGAGGAGCGAAGCCGATCATTGTGACTACGGTCATCGGCCTCAAGGCCACGACCAACGGCGTCTTCCGTGGAACCTACGGAAGATGGTGCGACGCCTGCAGAAGACTGGCCGAGTACTACAGGGTTCCGCTGGTGGATCTGAATACGCTCTCCGCGGATCATTACAACCAGGTGGGCTACAATGAAGCCTACACCTACCATATGATCTCCACCGGAAACGGGAATACGGATCAGACCCATTTTACGGAAAAAGGCGCGAAGGCCATCGCGAAGCTGGTGGCTGATGATCTGAAACGTCAGGGACTGGTATAACAGAGACGGATTATAAAAAAGACGACTGCCGCATGAGGTTATTCTCATGCGGCAGTCGTCTTTGGGTCAGTGGGATTAAAATCCCACTTGCGTACGTATTCATATCTTGCGTCAGGCAGTTTTGTTTGTCAGCTCTTCGATCCGCTTTAAGGCAGAGACAGAATCAAGTCCGTAATCCTCGTGTAATTCCTGTACAAGTTGGTCTACGGATACGTTATGTTTTAGAGCATAGCAGATGATTGCGTCAATGGTTGCTTCTCTTGAATACTCCTTTGCGTATTCTTCCATAATTTTACACATACTCTCCCGTCCTCCTTCCGTCTCTTTGATTGTTTTGACTGCTTTTGTTAAACAAGGGAATTTAGGATCATCATCTGAAATATATACAACATATACTTCCGGGATTTCTGAATAATCCTTTCCGGTATCAGAGTCTTTTACCGTAATCATGGATGCATTGTAACGAGCCCGCTTGAGGTGGTTATCGTTGTCAGACCGCTGAACTTCAACATTACATTTTGCTCCGTTGCCAAGGATACAAAGTGCATCAAGGCGGACGGAATGTCCGTAGAGGTTGCGTTCATCCGATTGCACGATTACATCCTCAACAATTAGATCTTCATCATCCAGAATCAGACGAAGCATTTCCTGGTCAAATGGGATATCCCTTGCCAGGACTTCGAAAAAAATATCATCGATGGGGCGATATCGGTTGATTTTCTCAATCTTCTGTTCAAGGCTTAAATGCATATTTTCCTTTCCTTATTCAAAATAATACTACAAGTGACTCGGTTTGAAAAGTTTCTATACTGTGTGTGGATTTCAGAGGAACTCTCTCTGTGGACTAAGCATATGAATTGAGAAGAGGAGTGGGATAGATATCTGCTATATAAAAAAGAAATGTATATATTGAAGATGACATGTTTATACGATAAAAATTCTTATAAGTAAATATTTGCCTCAAAAATAGAGTAAGGAATGTTTTGTAAAAAAACAGACAAGTACGATGCAGTATATTGGCATCACAGAAACATAAGTCATTTTAGATTGTTTAGGGATTTTCGAAAGGAGAAATCTTATGGCAAAGTACAATGAGGATATCAAAGAGGCAATTAGACTGTTCCTTGAGGAAGATGAATTTCATGGCGTTGCTTTTGATGAGAAAAAAGGACAATTCAGATTCAAAATGAGCGTTGGAAATGGTATCCGGTATGCGGATCAGATTATACGAGTGGGTGAGGAAGATTTTTCCAGTATGTTGATCTGCCCCATTGAAGTAGATGAGAATAGCACGAAAGAAATGGAAGTGATGGCAGAATTTATTTGTCGTGCAAACTACGGACTCAAAAACGGTTGTTTTGGGATGGTGTAATGGGATTATTAAACTTGTCCACTCATTACTGGCTGCAAAGAAACTGGATCAAAGTATATACTAAAAACGCTCCCAACATACATGATGTGACGTATATGTATGTTGGGAGCGTTTCGTGGGTATTCATTGTTTACGGATTTTCCAGCACCACCATGCCGAGAAGCCCCGGGCCGGTGTGCACAGCAAGGGAGGGATTGATCTGCTTTGTAAAGAGGATCTCCGCCTGAGGCATGGCCTCCCTCACCATGTCGTTCAGAAGGGTGAGCTCTCCCGGCGCGTAACCTTCGGCCATGATGATCCAGCAGGGCTTGTCTGTCTTCAGCATATCCAGAATCTTGGACTTGGAATTTTTGCGTCCGCGGATTTTCGCCGGTGTGTAGTAGACGCCGTCGTGATCGCAGGAGATGATGGGGCGGATTCCAAGGGTACTTCCGATCAGATAGGACACGTTGCCGATGCGGCCGCCCTTGTGCAGGTACTTCAAAGTGTCCATGTAGAACAGAAGGTGAGAGTCATAGCGTTTTTTCTCAAGGCCTTCGGTAATCTGCTCGAAGGTCCAGCCGTCCCGGAGTTTTCTGGCTGCCCAGATGCCGAAGATTCCGCTTCCTACAGAGATGTTCTTCGTATTAAAGATGAAGGTGCGGAGTTTCTCGTGCTCGTTTGCCACGGTGTGTACGTTCTGAATCGTGTTGCTCAGGTGATCGGACATGCAGATCGCAATGACATTTTCGTAGCCCTTATTCTCGATTTCTGTGAAGACGTCGTCGATTTCCGCGAAGGAGGGCATGGAAGTCGTGGGGATCTCCTCCGGAAAACGGTCGTAGATGGTTTTTGCCTCAATGGTGATACCGTCCAGATAATCTTCCTTGTCGTACATGATATGAACCGGGAGTTCGAAGAACCCCAGCTCTTTGATGACATCCTGCGGAACGTCGCAGCAGGAATCTACAATGATGGCGGTTTTTGGATTGTCAGTTTTTGCTTCTGTGTGATTCATGGTATAGGCCTCCGGGTAATTATTTATACTTCCTTATGAAAAAAATGTGCGGAATTTCGAAACGTTTATTCTGTTGATTAAGAAATGTCGCACCAGTGTTATCAAATGACAAGCAATAATATACACTCTGGAGAAACCTGTGTCAAGGTTTTGAAAAACCGATAGTAAAGAATTGAAAAAACCAATGCAAAATAAAGAAAACCCGAAACGGGATTGCCGTTTTCTGAAATATAGAATATAATAACCTTTATATGTAATTGGAACAAATCGCAGAAATAATACAGAACAGGAAATTCAGAGGTCAAAAAAACATGGCAGTAGAAATCGAGACAGACGCACTGAAGGTGCTGGAAGACTTTGCCCTCCCGGAATACAATGAGATTCCGGATGTGGGGCTTTACCTGAAGCAGACAGTCAAATACTTGTCCGAATATCTGGAACCGGTGCAGGGAATTACTATCACAGAGTCCATGGTGAGCAACTATGTGAAACAGAAGCTGGTGGAAAGTCCGGTTCACAAGGAGTATCACAGAGATCAGATTGCGCTTCTCTTTTTTATAGCTTTTGCAAAATCGGTGTTGTCGCTGGAAGAGATCCGGTTTCTGATCGGCGTAATGGGAAAAAGCGGGTATGATGTCCGCCGGGCCTATTTATTCCTCTGCCGGGAACTGAAAGAGGATCTGGCGGAGATCACGACACACAACGCGCCGAAGCATCCCTATCCTGCGGACGCGGAAATGTCCGAGGCGAAAAGCCTGTTCCGGAATGTTATCATCACCGTTGCAAACAAAATCTACATCGACGCGTACTTTGCGGTGTTTGCGGAGAAAACCGAGAAGACAGAGACGGCAGAAAACTGAGAACGAATCAGGAGAAGACAAATGGGAAAAGTGTATTTTACCAGACACGGACAGACGATCTGGAATGTTGAAAATAAAATCTGTGGGGCGACAGACATCGCGCTGACAGAACTTGGTCATCAGCAGGCGGAGGAACTCGGGAGAAAAATCCTTGCGGAGGGAATTCAGATCGATGAAATTCTGGCATCGCCTCTGGTGCGGGCGGCAGAGACCGCGCGCCATGTCTCAGAGGTCACCGGAATTCCCATGCGCATTGAAGAGAGACTGCGTGAGCAGAATTTCGGCCGCTATGAGTCGACGCCCAGAAACGGGGAGGAATTTGCCAGGGCAAAGGGGAATTTCATCAATTCCTTTGACGGGGGCGAGACCATGCTCCATCTGGCTCAGAGGATCTACAATCTTCTCGACGACGTGAAGAAGGATGAGGAAAAGACCTATCTGCTGGTGGCTCACAACGGCATCGCCCGGGTGATCCGATCCTACTTTGAGGATATGACCAATGAGGAGTACGCGGCCTACGGCATCCGGAACTGTGAAATTCTCTCCTTCGAGTTCTAGTATAGCTGTCGCAAAATAACCCGACTAATGCACCTTTTGGGGGGTGTATTGGTCTCTTTTTTTGTCTTATAGGAAATTCCTCCGAACTTCTCATGAGACAATTCGCCCGAAGGTGAATGTAAGCTATAATAAAAGAAGAAAAATGCTTTGAAAAAAGTGCCGCCGGTTGTGCGAACCTTTTAGAGACCCGGCACAAGAAAAGAGGAGATGCGTATGCAGAACTGGTATCAGATGGAAGGCCGTGAGGTTCTGGAGAAATTCGGAAGTACAAGCGCCGGACTGGAGAGTCGTGAAATTCCGGAAAGACAGGAGAAGTACGGAAAGAACGTCCTCGAAGGAGGGGAAAAGGAGAGCGTCCTCCGGATTTTTCTCGGACAGTTTGCGGATATCATGGTCGTGATCCTGATGGCGGCCGCGGTGATTTCGATGTTCACCGGAGACGTGGAGAGTACCATTGTTATTTTTGCAGTGCTCATCCTCAACGCGGCGCTTGGTACGCTGCAGGAGGTGAAGGCACAGAAATCTCTGGAGGCTTTGAAGGCTCTGTCGTCGCCATCGGCTAAGGTCATGAGAAACGGGGAAAAGATCGAGGTGGATTCTTCCGAGATTGTTCCCGGCGATGTCATGATCCTCGAGGCCGGCGATATGGTGACGGCGGACGGAAGAATCCTGGAGAGTTTTTCCCTCCAACTCAATGAGAGTTCCCTGACCGGTGAGTCCACAAATGTGGAAAAAACAGCGGAGATTCTCGAGGGAGAGACTGCTCTGGCCGATCAGAAAAATATGGTTCACTCCGGAAGTCTGGTGACTTACGGAAGAGCGCTGGTCTGTGTCACAGAGACCGGTATGGAGACGGAGATCGGCCGGATCGCGAAGCTGATGAACGATACAAAAGAGAAGAAGACGCCGCTTCAGGTTGCCATGGATAATTTCAGCAAGTGGCTGGCCACGGCGATACTTCTGATCTGTCTGGCTGTCTTCGCTCTGGAGATGCTCCGTGGAATGGAACTGATAGATTCCCTTCTTTTTGCGGTGGCACTGGCAGTTGCCGCCATTCCGGAGGCCTTGAGCTCCATCATCACCATCTGTCAGGCCATGGGCACACAGAAGATGGCAAAAGAAAACGCCATTATCAAGAATCTTTCCGCTGTGGAATCCCTGGGTTGTGTGTCCGTGATCTGCTCCGATAAGACAGGAACCCTGACGCAGAACAAGATGACGGTGCAGAAAATCTACACCGGAGGTGAGATCCTGGAAGTGGAGGATCTGCAGCTTACAAACCAGCTCCACCGTTACCTTCTCTACGACGCTGTTCTCGACAATGACTCCAGTATCGTGGACGGCAAAGGGATCGGTGATCCTACGGAGTATGCGCTGCTTTCCATGTACCGGAAAGTAAACGGAATCATTAATGAGGATGCACCTTCTCTCTCGGAGGATCTTCTCCGGGAATTTCTGGAGCGAAAGGATGAAGTGCCCTTTGATTCTGACCGGAAGCTGATGAGTACGCAGCACGACATCCATGGCGTCTCCACGGTATTCACCAAGGGAGCGGTGGATGTTCTTCTGGACAGATGTATTTCCATCCGGACGGCGGAGGGCGTGCGTCCCATCACCGAAGAAGACAAGAACAACATCCGCGAGGTGAACCGCAGCTTTTCGGAGGAAGGACTCCGGGTGCTGGCTTTTGCCTACTTTGAATCGGAAGAAGATCTCTCTGTCGAGACAGAAGATGACTACATCTTCCTGGGTCTGATCTCCATGATGGATCCGCCCAGAGAAGAGTCCCGGGAGGCCGTTGCGGCAGCGGCAGGCGCCGGCATCCGCACGGTTATGATCACCGGCGACCACAAGATCACTGCCACCTCCATCGCGAAGCAGATCGGTATCTTCCGCGAGGGCGACCTTGCCCTCACCGGTATGGAGCTGGATCGCATGAGTGACGAAGAATTCGCGGAAAAAATTGAGAAGATTTCCGTCTATGCCCGTGTGTCACCGGAGAACAAGATCCGGATCGTTGATGCATGGCAGAAGAAGGGAAAAATTGTCTCCATGACCGGAGATGGTGTCAATGACGCGCCGGCACTGAAGAAGGCCGACATTGGCGTGGCCATGGGAATCACGGGAACAGAGGTTTCCAAGGATGCGGCATCCATGATACTGGCGGATGACAACTTTGCCACCATCATCAAAGCAGTGGCTAACGGCAGAACGATTTTCCGGAACATCCGGAACGCGGTTCTATTTCTGCTCTCAGGAAATCTGTCCGCCATCATCACGGTGCTCTTTACATCCATTGCGGCTTTGCCGATTCCGTTCCGCGCCGTACAGCTTCTCTTTATCAATCTGGTGACAGATTCCCTTCCGGCTCTTGCCATCGGCATGGAACCCGGAGAGAGAAATGTATTGAGACAGAAACCGAGAGATCCGGACGCCGGAATCATGGATAGGAAGTTTGTTTTACAGATGGTGCTTCAGGGACTGTTGATCTCGGCCTCTGTGATCACAGCCTATCTCATCGGACTTCAGAAGAGCCCGGCACTGGCCTGTTCCATGGCATTTACGACCCTTACGCTGGCAAGACTCTTCCACGGATTTAACTGCAGAGGAGATCAGAGCATCTTCAGCCTTGGCTTCGGAAGCAATCTCTACAGCCTTGGCGCCTTCGCCCTCGGCTGTCTGCTGGTGGCCCTCGTGCTCTTTGTGCCGGTGGTCAGCGGTATGTTCTCCGTGGCAGAGATTACTATGGGAGAAGTGGGAATCATAGCTCTTCTGGCATTCCAGCCGACGATGATCATTCAGCTGGTGAAGACCATTGTGGACAGCGTGAATTCTTAAAAAAGGAAAAAGAAGGGCGCTCCGTCTGGAGCGCCCTTCAATATTTTTCGGCAAAAAAAGAAGAACCCGACGCATCAGGTTCCTCCAGGTGTAGTCCGAAGACATCCACCGCAATCCTAACTATAATATACTCCTCTCGAGTATTTGGCGCAAGCTGATTATGAAATGTTGAAATGGTAGATACAATTCGGAATAATCCTTGTTCAAACATGAATTTTGTGTTAAAATTACATAAAATTTGTTGGGGATCCGGTTTAGAAACCGGGAAAGGAGTGGTTATGGAGTATTCGTATTATTACACTACGGAGATCAGCCCTGCATTTGGCGCTGGTTGTCTGTTGGTGAGCGTACTCGCAATTATCGCCTGGTGGAAACTTTTCCAGAAGGCGGGAGAGCCGGGATGGGCAGCTATTGTTCCGTTCTACAATCTTTATGAGATTTTTAAAATTACATGGGGCAACGGAATTTTCTTCCTGCTTTTGCTCATTCCGATTGCAAACTTTGTAATTCTGATCATCACATGGGTGAAGCTTGCGAAAGCCTATGGAAAAGGCGGCGGATTTGCCTGTGGACTTATTTTCCTGAACTTTATCTTCCTGCTGATCCTTGCATTCTCTGATGCACAGTATGTGGGACCGGACGGTCAGGGAAGCTACAATCCGAACGGTTACAACCCGAACGGCTACAACCCGAATATGCAGGGCGGTTACAACCCGAACATGCAGGGCGGTTACGGTCAGGGCGGTTACAACCCGAATATGCAGGGTGGATATAATCAGAACGGTTACAATCCGGGTATGCAGGGAGGCTACAACCCGAATGCGCAGGGCGGATATGATCCGAACGGCTACAACCAGAACGGTTACAATCCGCAGGGCGGCTATAACCAGAACGGATATGATCCGAACGGCTATAACCAGAATGGAAACTATCCGAACGGAATGCAGTAAACCGAATAAAGACAACGAGGAGCGGTGCGTGAGCGCCGCTCCTTTTTTCTGGGTAGCAAATTGCTCCGCATTCCCTATGAAACATAATACTTAGCTTAGGTGCACAGCTCGCATATAAGAAGAACCCTACGCGATTCGTGCACAATCCATAAATTGCGGGAGGAACTGTTGGTATCATAAACAAAGATTTTGATAAATACTTGAATTTTTTCAAAATTTTGTATATATAATATATAGAATATGCAATAGCAACAGGTGGTAGCAAAGCAGTAATGGGGAAGTTTTTTGGGTTTTACAAAAGTGAGCGCGGAAGGAAGATTCTGTGCCTCGCAAGGTATGCAATTTCGGTTCTATTGATGATTATGGCGGCGACAAACGCAGGGGCGTCGATGCTTCTGGTATGGATCCCGGAGCTGGTGATTCTGATTTGTCTGACGCAGATTCTTGCAGGAATTTCCGTGAAGAATAAATGGGGAATGAAGGGATGCCGGGGGCTCTTTTATGTCTCCGGTTTTTTTCTTGTGCTCTATAACATCCAGATGATGGTGATGTTCTTCGGAAGTTCCTTCATCACGCACACCATGATGACCAATATGGCGGCGGTGAAGGATCTGAGTGGAAAGACGGGGCCTTATGCGGCGGGAGTTCTTCTCGTGGTGATCTCGGCGTTTCTGCCCATCGTCTGTTTCCAGAAAAGAATGGCGAAAAAAATACTATACGGATCAATGGCTGTGGAGATGGTGACGATCCTGATGACCGGTTGCGGAGTCTCTCCGTGTCTTGGCTATGTACAGCTTTTTCAGACCGCAAGAAATTCTGCGGAGATCAGCAGGCGTGTGTCCACCGCGGAAGTAAACGCCGCGGATTTTAAGAACGAGAAGAAGGATGAAGATGAACGCCTGACGGCAACTCCTTCTACGGCGGCGCCGAAGTCCGGATCCGGGGAAGAGGCGGAACAGGAGAAGGCGTCGGAGGGATCCCGGAAGGCTCTGACGGCAACGCCGGTGGAGACGGCCTTCACGGACGAAATGGTGATCAGGGACAATGCCCTGGTTTCGGCGGATTCGAAGAAGTCGGAGGTTGTCAAACCTTCCTATGACGGGTCCCGGGGAGTACAGCCGAATATCATTTTGATTCTCACCGAAGGTTTTTCTCAGGATATCGTGGAGCATCCCAAAGAGGTGACGCCGAATGTGGCGGCCTATGAGGAAAAATCTCTGAATTTCACGAACTACTACAACCACACCTTCGCCACTTACCGGGGGGTCATCGGCCAGCTTTACAGCGGGCATCAGCTCAATGACATGGATGTGAATCATCTGGTCTCCATGCATTCGATTCTGGAAGATCGTGGCTACACGACCACCTTTGTTAATGTAGAGCCGAAGAAGGAAGACTGGACGCAGTATGTACACAATCTCGGTTTTCAGAATGTAGTGGGGGACGACGCGACAGAACTGAAGGGAATGGCAGAGACCCTGTCGGACAGACAGGCCTATGATCTTCTCTTCGATACGGTCATGGAGCAGAATGAGACAGGAAAGCCGTCGTTTACCGTGATCTATACCTTCGGAACCCACCTGTCTCTGGATTCCACGGACAAGAAGTTCGGTGACGGCAAAGATCCCGTGAGAAACCGGTATTACAATATGGATTACCAGTTCAGCAAATTCATGGAGAAGTATGAGAAGAGCGAACTGGCGGACAACACCATTGTAATTTTTACAGCGGATCATGCAGCCTATGTGGACAATTCCTACCGCAGTGCCTTCCCCGGAAAAAAGAGAAAGAGCCGTGTATGTTCCAGGATTCCCTTCTTTATTTATTATCCGGGAATCCGGCCGCAGACCGTTGACGTCAGGGGAAGAAATTCTCTGGATATGACACCTACGGTACTGGATTATCTCGGTGTGTCCGCGGACAACTATTTCCTGGGCTGTTCCCTCCTTTCACCGGAGGCGAACGACTTTGATGTGGTCTTTGACGATCCGGATGAGGAGTGGTGGACAGCCGGCGGTCAGCTCACAGAGCTGGACAAGTCGGAGAGTACCATCCAGCAGAAAATCTTCGATTATTATACACTTGCAAGGAACGGTGTCTATGAGTGACAGCGGTGACCGGCAGATATTGATGTCAACGGGACTGCCCGGAAGCTTTCGGAAACGGAACTTCCGGGCAGCTTTTTATCTCATGGTAAATCGCTTCGCGATTCTGCTCGCGCCCCTTTCGTCCGCTTTCGGACTTTTTTTGTCGAAATTCTGTGCGCATGGTATAATACGGGACGTAGTGTAATCAAATACAACTATCAGTGAGGTTAAAAAATGGCAGAAATTAAGGTATATAGAGGACACATCCGAAACTGGGAGGCTCTCGCAGAGGAGCTGGGAATTAACAAGGGACTGTCCAGAGAGAAACGTGAAGAAGAAATTATTCTGAAGGCTTATGAGAAGTGGGGAGGCAAAATGGCCGACCACATGCACGGCATGTTTGCTTTCGCGATCTGGGATGAAAAGGAGCAGAAACTCTTCGCTCTTCGTGATCAGTTCGGAACCAAGCCTTTCTACTATTATCAGACGGCGGACGGCAGACTTCTCTACGGCACCTACATCCGTGAAATCATGGAGCAGGAAGGCTTCGTGAAAGAACTCAACGAGTCGATGCTGCAGCTTTATCTGAGTCTCACCTATGTGGCCGGCGAGGAGACCTTCTTCAAAGGCGTGAAGAAGCTGATGCCCGGACATTATCTTGAGTTTGCCGGCGGCGAGCTGAAGATCACCCGATACTGGAGACCGGAATTCCATCCCGACGAGAACGAGTCGCTGGAGGAGTTTGCGGATGAAATCCATAACACCATGCTTCAGATGATGCGTGAGGTAAAAACAGCGGACGAGACGGCAGAGTCTTTCCTTTCCGGAGGAGTAGATTCCTCTTATGTCTTTGCTCTCTCCGACGCGGAGATGGCAGACACCTGCGGATACGACGAGCCGAAGTTTGACGAGTCCCCTCTGGCTGCCGAGACAGCCGAGAAGCTGGGAAGAAAAATCTCCAGACTGAGAGTTACACCGGAGGACTATTTCGGTGTTGTACACGAGACCATGAGGGATATGGAGCAGCCCCTTGGCGACGCCTCCGCCATTGTTTTTACCCTGGGCTGCAAGGCCACGGCGAAGCACACAAAGCTTTGCTATTCCGGCGAGGGCTCGGATGAGATGTTCGGCGGCTACAATATGTACCGCAACGCGGAGCGCTACGGCGAGAATCTTCCGGACTTCTACGTGGGCAATACGAATATCATGAAAGAGGATATGAAGCAGAAGATCCTGAAGAATTACGATCCTGCCAATCTGCCCATCAACCTTGTGAAGGATATTTACAAGGAGACGGAGCAGAACGATCCGCTCACCAGAATGCAGGATGTGGATATCCGCATCTGGCTGGAGGGGGATATCTATCTCAATGTGGACAAGATGAGCTCTGCCAACGGATTGGAGATCCGTATGCCCATCACGGATACCAGAATGTTTGACATCGCCTCCCGTATGCCGGCGAAGTATAAAGTGAACGAGGAGCAGAACAAGGTTGCCTTCCGTACAGCGGCAGCGAAGGTACTTCCGGAGGAAGTGGCTTTCCGCAAGAAACTGGGCTTCATCGTGCCCATCCGTTTCTGGCTGGCAGATTCCAGATACAATCAGGATGTTGTGCGCCTCTTCCACAGCGACATCGCGGAGAAGTTCTTCAACGTTGACGCCATCGACGCCATCTATCAGGAGTATGTGGGCGGAAATTCGGATCTCTGGAGACAGATCTGGACAATTTACACCTTCCTGGTTTGGTACGAGATCTATTTCTGCCAGGCGTAAAAAACGGTGTGTGCCTGCGGGGGAAGAAAAACGCGGGCAGGAGATGGTTGAAATACATGAGAGTCAAGAAAGACCATGGAGGTGAATTTCGTGGTAAAAGAATCAAGAATCAAACCGGTATCCAGATTCAATGAGATCATGGATATGCTCAAGGGCTACAGCACGTCGATCTACACCAATGAGGATGACGGCTATGATTATCTGGATGACGGTTATTTCTGCATAGCTGTTTTGAATCCGGCAGGGGAGGACGACCTGTATATCGATATCGAAGACGGGTTCACGCTGACCTACGGGGACTGGGACGCGCACTACGAGCCCTACCCGCGACAGTACCAGCATATGTGCGAAGATATCCGCAAATTCCTGCAGGGCGACAGTTACCTTGCAGTGGTGAACTGCGGAAAAGACTGGATCTGTTCCCTCTCCATCGACGAGCCGAAGATCAACAAAGCGGCGCTGAAGGACCGGATCAAAGACTTCCTTCACAGCGCGGACTGCGACGTTTTTATCGGACAGATGAACAAGGCCGGATGCGAGATCAACTGCAACTTCTGGGACGTAAAAAAGAGTAAGACCTTCCGCCTGCGACCGGGGGAATTCTGAGACGGCTATACCGGCAGCTTCGGTATTTTTTGTCTCATTAGGAAATTGCTCCGCATTCCCTATGAGACAAAACGCTCCGCTTGTATGACGGGCTCGCAGATAAGCAGCTCCTTTGGATGGACGTTTGGGAGATGAAACACGCCTGCGGACCTTGTCCGTGACTGTTGCGACTGGAAATGAGAGGATGGATGGATCGATGATTTATGAATACCCGGACTGGGTGGAAGAATTTGTCTGCATCGCGGACGAGTGTGAGGATACCTGCTGTGCCGGCTGGGAAGTGGATATCGACGAGGGTACGCTGGAATTGTACCGCAGCGCGGAAGGAGCATTCGGTGAAAGACTCCGGGGCGAAATCCGTGAGGAGAACGGGACGGGAGACGGCGGCTGCTTTTTTCCGCTGACCCAAGAAGGCAGATGTCCCTTCCTCAATGACAGGAATCTCTGCGATATCATCACGAACCTTGGACCGGATGCCATCAGCATGGTCTGCGACGAGTACCCGCGGTACTTCGTGACAGTGGGAGACTATGAGCAGATGGACATGAGCCTCTCCTGTATGGAACTGGGACGTCTCTTTTTCGCGGGAGAGAAGATGGAACTTCGCCGGGAAGAGGACAGGATCACCCGTGAGGACAGTGATGTCGATGAGACGTGGCTGCTGAAGATTCTCTCCTGCAGAGACCACGCCATCGCCGATCTTCAGGATCGTCAGGACTGTCAACCGGATGCGCAGCCGGAATGCTGGAGACGCCGCTTCGAAAATGTGGTTAAGGCCTGGAAAAACGATGGAATCCTTCGGGACAATGACAGAGATGCACTGGAAAAGCTGTTTGCCGAGACGGACGAAGAGGTGCATCGCCGCATGTCGGATCTGGAGCCGCTGGATGCCTCCTGGCCTGTTCTGCTTGCGGATGTCAGGGGAATCATCGATGTTCCGGAGAGCGCGGATTCCCGGTGTGGCGGGAAGATGTCGGAGGAAGCAGATCCTTCCGGATCTTGTATGGAACCGTCAGCTTCGTATGAGGAGCAATGGGATCGCTGGTTCACCAGACTCTCGGTCTACTTCCTGTTCCGTTATACCATCGATGCCTATTATGACGGAACGGCAGTGAAGGCAGTGCGGATGATGTACAGATCCCTTCGGTTTATCGAACGAATGGCGGAAACCAGAGAGAGAAAAAAAGGAGCACCCCTGACGGTAGAGGACATGGTGGATCTTGCGCACATCTATTCCAGACAGGTAGAGCATTCGGAAGAAAACGTGGATGCACTTAAGGAAATGTGATCTCGGAAATACAGTGCTGATACACAAAGGAATTATCCGGGATTCGGAGTGAGCCGACGATGAATGCGGCGAAAAGTACAGAGGCTGGAAAAGACGGAAGGGGAATCGAATGGAGTACAAGCTGAAGAGATTAAATCGCGAGACGGTCTGCAGGGGCTCGGTGCTGGAGTTCTGCAAAGATACCATGGAGCTTCCGGACGGAGCGAGGGCTGACTGGGATTTTGTCCATCACCCCACGGGTGGCGCCTGTATTGTACCTGTTCTTTCAGACGGAAGAATCCTTCTGGAGAAGCAGTTCCGGCCGGCCATCGACAGGGAGACGCTGGAGCTTCCCGCAGGAGCCAGGGACTCCGGTGAAGAAGAAACTATGGCGGCAGCGGCCCGTGAACTGGAAGAAGAGACGGGTTACCGGAGCAAAAAGATCCGCCCGCTGATCCGCCTGAAAACGGCTGTGTCCTGGTGCGATGAGTTTACCGATGTCTATCTGGCCGAGGAACTGGAAAAGCTCCCGGAGCGACATCTGGATCAGGCGGAGGAGATCGGCTTGGTGGCCTTGACACTGGAAGAACTGCTGGCAAAGATCTACAGCGGAGAGCTGCAGGATTCAAAGACGGTGGCGGGCATTCTGGCCTATGCCTGCCGGAAGAATATCATGGAGTAAAAGTGTCCCGTCCATACTTGAGACAAGAAACGGACCATCCTCTCGGGATTGAGAAGGTGGTCCGTTTCGTTTTTGTCTCATGGAAATTGCTCCGCAACACTATATCTGCGCGAGAATCGAGGTGTTCTATTACGCGATTCTGCTCGTGCACGAAAGCTTGCGGCTCTCCCCTCCTCAGGAGTTCGGACAACCGAGATACTCCCGTAGTTTTACGACATCGCCGTCAAAGACATAGCCTCCCATGCCTGCGGCTTTGGCTGCGTCAATGTTGCGCTTCAGATCATCAATGAAGAGGCAGTCCTCTGCCTTGAGGTCAAAGGTTTCAAGGAAGCGTTCGTAGATCAGAGGCTGCGGTTTCAGAGTTTTGTACAGAGCCGATCCGAAATAACCGTCGAAGGCGTCGGCGGCCGGTACATATTTTTTCCAGTTGTCGTCGATCGCCAGACGGCGGCTGATATTTGACAGGATATAGCATTTCTTGCCGGCAGCTTTCAGGTCACGGACAAGCTGTTCCATCTCCTCGACGGGAAAGAGGTTGTACTCGTGCCAGTGAAGGAAACTGAGACGTGCCACGCGGCGAACCTCGTCACCGGAACAGTGACGGAGCATATTCTCAAGAGCTTCCTCTTCAGAAATTAATCCTGCGTCCAGAAGCGTCCACTCACCGGAGTGGTACACTACGAGGTTGACCTCCCGGATGATCTCCGGATCGCTGGTAAAGACTCTGGTAGCGGCGTCGGCGTCGTAGTCTGTGAGCACGCGGCCCATATCAAAGACGATATTCGGATATTGAATCATAGGTTGACCTTTCTGTTTAAAAACCAATCATACGCTCTCTTGTGAAGATCCCGGCAAGGGGGCTTTTGGTGTTATATGAAATTCTTTCGGAATTTCCGTCACACAAAACACTCCGCTTTCGGAATCTGTTCTTTATTTACTGTTAAATGCATTTCATAAGTGAGTTTATCGATTGTATTGCAAAGTCTAAATATATGCATTATGATACTTGAGGATATCTAAAAACATTTAGGAGATTTAGCGATCCGTGTCAAGTCGGGAATGCTTATGAAACATCATTCTACGCTAACGTGGCACAGTCTTCAAGGCGGAAATATATCAAAAGATCGGCAAGAGACATTCGTTCTTGAACAGGAATCTGAGAAGTGAATCTAGGATCGTATGGGGGAGAAAGATGGCAGGACTGATATTATATCCGGGTGAAGTGGAAAAACAATGCAATGACATGATAAACGCTCTGGAAACAAATAAAAGTAGCTTGTCGGCGGTAGAAGCTAATATCGAAGAGTTTGTGACAAACGAAAGTCTTGAGGGAGCTTCATGGGATGCGATGAAGAGGCAGATAGGGAATCACCAATACGCGATCAGAGCAATAATACTGGCCGAGGATGCAATTATTGAAGATAGTAGGAAACTGTCATCAGGATTGGGAACGGATATACTGATCGAGGATGATTTGAAATCGTGTATTGAGAATTTGAAACAGGCAAATGAGGCTCTTGGTGAATCAAACGTACAGTATTTGCAAATGTTGTCGATGGCACCGGGGTTGCCATCGGATACCGCGATGATACTCCAACGAAATATTCATGAAAACCAACTTTTGATAGAAGAAAACCTTTTTATGATAAGTCACCGGCAATTGCAGCTGGCAGCGCTTTATGAAACAGAAGCGGCAACCAGTAACTGTTTTTCTGAGGCGGCAGATTTACTGAATCAGGCAAATGGGATTATTGAGGGTCTGGGAAAGGCATGGAATGGAAAAACGGGGAAGTTTTCTCCTGTTAAACTTACGGATTCTCAAATTCACAATATAAACAAATCGTGGACAAAAACGTATATACGGGATGTGAAAAAGGAAGGAATTAATCTCACGGAGTCCAGAGCGAAGATGCTGATGGAACTCGGGTATACGCCGGAAAAGATCAGCTGTATGATGGCGTCTTGTGAATATGATTCGGACAGAAAATTTTTGAGGGATATGTTGACTGGGAATTATGATTCTGCGTTCAAAATATGTCCATATAGAGTATGTGCTGATAAGGGCAGGAAGGACGAAACGGGACTTTCAGATTCTATGAAAATCTATTTGGCAGAATTCGCGACAGGTCTGTATGCTGAAGCAGAGCAGCGCAGCCATACAAAAGAAAAAAATCCATTTGCGGAGTTGTTGAAATTTACAAATGCAATCTATACAAAAACGTATGTGGGGCGGAGCGAAGGATGGGTGCATCAGTCAGTTTCGTATGCGACAACATATCTGAAATACTTATATGTCGGTTCTGATGCAAACGTTATATCTCGTTCAACTTATCTGAGAAGTAGGGAGGTTACACCGCGACAGTTTGAAAAAATCGCGACAAAACAGTACCAGTACATGATCATGGAAGGGTATTGGGCGGCTCAGATGGAAAAATATCAAAGTAATCCGAGACACTTTGAATATGTGGAGATCGATAATTTTAGTACGGATTCTTTAAATCACTCAATTTCATTTGACATGACGGGAAGTTGGATACATAGACAATACATCAAAAAGAGTCAAAAATATTCATTGGGGGCTGAAGTGTTGGAGATCCCAAGTGATATGATTGACGCTCATTATGACGAGAGTATGGGGGAGTTGGAAAAAGAATCGAATGATTTGCTTAGAAAGTGTGTGTGTGATGGTGTTACGAATGCTACACTTGCATTTCTAAGCGCGACCATACCAGAATTGGGTTATCCATTAATTGCGGCAAAGGCTCTTTTTGATCGACAGGAAGCAAAAGCTGTAGAAAATTCCTATTATGATATAAAGGAAATCCGTAAGCCGGACAAGAAAACTGAAAAGATATGGGATGCACAAGCAAAACCTTTTATTGCCGGACTATCAGCGATGGAAGATTATTATAATCGGAAAGGTGGCATCGATCAGGAGAAAAATGTACTGAATATGAAGTATATAGATGAACAATTTGGCTCCGGAATTCGGATAAACACAGGCGATTCAAAAAAAATAATTAGAAGAGGTATTATAGATCCGAAGGAAGCTTATCTCTGGGGTAAGTGGGAACGAGAAGGGCTCAGTGCGTATACAGAAATCGAGACAAAAGACTACGATGCAATAGAAAAACAAATCGATAAGTTGACCGAGAATCCACAATCCGGTGTGACAGATGAAACTGCAAATAATATGAAGCTTCTATTGCGAGGCGGCGAGGTTGGTGATCTAGCGATGATGCCAACAGACAAACTATGCTACGCACATGAAAAACTTAATACAGAGATTTTGCGTAAATTAGATGAAGGAAGATTTGGCAAAAGATATAGTATCAGCGGTGCTTATTCGGAAGAATTAAATAAAGAGGTTCCGTAGATAAAAGGAAAGATGTATGAAAAGGATAAAACTAGTTATTTGTATAATTCTTGGTAGTGTGATGATACTGGGGGGGCTAGTTGCGCTCAATTGGTTCGATCTGCTCTGTTCTTCAGAGTATTATAAGGGGTTCGATTGGAATACAAACGAGAAAGAATTAGAACAACGTTTGCCGAAGGAATACTCATGGGAAGAAGGTGAATATAGAAATTATACATCAAAAGTGTATTATCCGAAGGAATACCCGGATACATGGTGTCAGGAACATTTTTATTTAGATGCTGATTCTAATCGTTTAAAAGAGGTGGAAATATATTATATTGCGAAAGATGCTACAGGAATGAATCTTATATATGATACGGAAAGGGGAAAACTTTCAAAGAAGCTCGGGGATGGTATTGAATATGAGTGGCGGTCAGCTATATGTACGGAATGGAAAGAAAAAAAGTCGACAATTCGAATCATAAAGAGCGATTGTGAGTACGATGATTCAAATGATATTGTTAGAGTAATCTATTTAGACAACAAAGAATGTGCGGAGCCGGTATTTACAGAAAAACACTTGGATAAAAACACATTCGAAACGATGCTCAACAAATTCTTTTGTGTTGCAAACCCGGATTATAGTGTGAAGGGCATTGATTTTAGCAAAGAGACAGATTTCAGTTATTTTAAATTGAGTTCGACGGAAGAAACACGTAAAGCGGTTGCGTTGATGAATAAACATTTATTTGCTGAAGATCCAGACGGTAGTGCAAGAACGGTTGCGGATGCAGAGGGGATTACGGAAGAAAGTCCTATGACAGTGGAATGGGTCATGGATCATCCGGTCAGAGCTGTGAAATTGTGGGATGAGTTGGTAAGAAACTTAAAAAAGGAAGATTTCTTAAAAAGTAGAAATGTAGTAGATGAAGAGTATGCTTTGTTGACAAAAGAAGAAAAAAAGAGAGCATAGAATTTGATAATAATAAACCAAATTGTCTAAGGTGTGCGCACAGTGTATATTGCGTTTAGGAGGAAATTATGGGGATTAAATCAAGCAAGTCAGAGGCTGATGCTGGCGGAAATATGATTGCAACAGCTGCGGAAGGGATTACAGATGTTTCCTGTTCAAAAGATGAAATGTCTACGATCACAGCGGTAAAAAAAGCCAAGGAAGTATGGGAAACATTGGAAAGTACGTTGAATGCATATCTGGGTGCTGTGAATATGGATACGACGAATGTTTCTAAATTAGGCAGTGACTGGTCTGAGGTGGATCAGGCACTGGCCGGAATTTTCACGATTGAGGAAGTGTAATGATGGAGACGGAAAAAGAAGAAAAGCGGATTCGGATTGAACGCAAGATTGAAGAACAGGAAGATACAATTTGGAGGATCGATCAAACACTTAGGGGGTTGGAGGAGCATAATCAGCAGGCAATCAGTTATATGAACAGCGCTGCAGCTTTGTGTCAACCGAGCGATCTCTTGTATGATCGAATCATGAACACGATTCAAAATACACATCGGATTTTTGTGGATGGAAGAGAGGCTTTACAGAAAGAAAAACGGTGTCTCAGAGACTGTATTGATGAGGCGGAGTTTATGAAGAAAAGTTTGAATCAGTGAGTAAGTGGCCTGTCGGAGAACTGGATTCGAGCATGAGAAACTCCGCTGAGTTCGGACGAGTCTAGTGAGCGGACGGAATGTTCAACAGAGGACACGCAAGAAATGGGAGGATGTATGATCCAGGACATTGCACCGAAAAAATTTCATATCGAATACAGGGAAAAAACACCGGCGGGTGCGGAGACGGCGCTGGTCTACAGTCATGGACTTACACTGTTGAAGACGGATGAAGAGGGGCGGATCTCCTTTCCGAAGGTCTCGGATCTTTTGGACACCGGAACGAGGTTTACGTATCTCTTCCGGATTGACGAGGAGGAATACTACCTGGCCCGGATTCCGGAGGAAGAGGTCTGCGCGGATCTTTTGGAAAAGGGGTACCGTTTTGAAAGAGACGGGATCTTCCGCGCGGCAAAGCCGAAGGATCTGGCTTTTGCAGGTGTGACGGGAAAGCAGCTTGCCGAGTGGTACAGATCCCATCGATTCTGCGGAGCCTGCGGACATGAGATGGAGGCGGATCACAAGGAGCGGATGATGCGCTGCCCGTCCTGCGGAAAAATGTACTATCCGACGATCTGTCCGGCTGTTATTGTGGCTGTCATGCACAAGGGGAAACTTCTCATGAGCAAATATGCCGGCCGGGAGTACACGCGTTTTGCTCTGCTGGCGGGCTTTGCGGAGTCCGGCGAGACGATTGAGGATACTGTGCACAGAGAGGTTATGGAGGAAGTAGGATTAAAGGTCAGAAACTTACGGTTCTACAAGAGCCAGCCCTGGCCGTTTTCGGATTCTCTGCTGATGGGGTTTTTCTGTGAGCTGGATGGCGAAGACGACAGAATTGTCCTGGACGAGGAAGAACTCTCGATGGCGGGATGGTACGGACCGGAGGAGATTCCGGAGGATGAAGAGCGTGCGTCACTTACAAGAGAGATGATGACGGTGTTCCGTCGACTGAACGGAGATAGGGATCGGATCCTGGAGTTCCTGAATTCCGGAGTAGCGGAATAAGTATGGTGGCGGCCGGTATCGTAAGCGGCGAATGAGAATAATAAACAGATCGAAAAACGGGACAGACACGGTTTGCAGTGTCTGTCCCGTTAAATTTGTCTTATTATAGAGACGTGATTTATGGAATTGTGAAGAAACAATCATCCTCGGATATAGAATGTTTACTTGTGAATCCAGTTCTCCCAGTCTGTGATGATGGACCGGTCGTCGAAGTAGTTGATTCTCATGGCGTCGCGAACTTCTGCCAGGGTCTGGTTGGTCTCTTCCACGGCATGAGCGGTTCCTGTGTGGAGAATGTCATAAACCGCCGGGATATCTGCCTCCCATTTCGCTCTCTCGGCGCGGATCGGTGTGAGCATCTCTTCCATGACTTTGATCAGGAATTTTTTGCATTTCACATCGCCGAGGCCGCCTTTTCTGTAGTGCTCTTTCATCTCGTCGAGGCAGCTGTAGTCGCTGAGGTACTCAGCGAACTGATCCTGACGGCTGAAAGCGTCCAGATAAGTGAATACCATGTTGCCCTCTACGTGTCCCGGATCATCGATGTTGATGTGCTCCGGGTCGGTGTACATGCTCATGATCTTTGTCTTGACGGTCTTCGGATCGTCGGAGAGATAGATGCAGTTTCCAAGGGATTTGGACATCTTTGCCTTTCCGTCGATACCCGGGAGACGGCGCTGGGACTCGTTCTCCGGAAGGAGAATATCCGGCTCTACCAGGATGTCTCTCTGGTAGGTGGAATTGAACTTGCGAACGATCTCGCGGGTCTGCTCCAGCATCGGCATCTGATCCTCACCGGCCGGTACGGTCGTTGCCTTGAAGGCGGTGATATCAGCGGCCTGGGAAACCGGATAGGTGAAGAAGCCGGCCGGAAGACCAGCCTGATTGTCGTTCTCTCCCTCAGATCCGGAGAAACCTCTCATAACCATCTCGGATTTTACGGTAGGGTTGCGGGAGAGTCTCTGTGTTGTCACCAGGTTCATGTAGTAGAACGTCAGGGCGTGAAGCGCCGGGATGTTGGACTGCACACAGATGTTGGCTTTATCCGGGTCGATGCCCACCGAGAGATAATCCAGAGCGACTTCGATCATGTTGTCGCGGATCTTCTGCGGGTTGTCCCAGTTGTCTGTAAGAGCCTGATCATCGGCGATCAGGATGTTGATTTCATCATATTTACCGGAATTCTGCAGCTGTACACGTCTCTGCAGAGAACCGACATAATGACCGAGATGAAGTCGTCCGGTAGGACGGTCACCGGTCAGAATTACTTTTCTTTTGCAATCTTTTGCTTCCATATCTCCTCCATCATTCAAAACGTGAATTTACGCACCTTTTACTATACCATAGATTGTCCTATCAAGATATAAAATGTTCGGCGTCAGACAACAGATTCTTCATGTCCTCCGGGATCGGTGCCTCGAAGTGCATCGCCTCACCGGTGATGGGGTGAGTGAACTCCAGCTGCCAGGAGTGAAGCGCCTGTCGGTTTATGGGAAGTCCCTTTGGGATGGGATCCTCCGGTGTCCGCAGATAGTCCGGATGGTAGAGGGTGTCCCCCAGAAGCGGATGCCCGCTGTGGGACAGGTGTACCCGGATCTGATGCGTGCGCCCGGTCTCCAGCTTGAGCTGTACCAGAGAGTAGCCGTTTCTGTTTTTTGCAGATCCCGTTGAGTCGTTTTCCGGAGATGCGTTCGTCGCCGGCGGGTAATATCCTTTCCGGAAAAAATGTGTGACAGCCCGGTCGCCCCGCTCTTCATCGACGCAGCGCTCGATGAGGGAGCCTTCTTTGCGGGCGATGGGAAGATTGATGGTTCCGCTCTCCGGAAGTTCTCCCTCCGCAATGGCCAGATAGGTGCGGTGGATGTTTCTCGCGAGGAGATCCTGCTCCAGCACGCAGGCGCTGACAAGATTTTTGGCCACGATCAGAAGACCCGTGGTGTCTCTGTCCAGGCGGTTGATGCAGCGGACGACGAAGGGGATTCCTTTCTGCTGATAATACCAGGCGAGACCGTTGGCAAGGGTGTCCGCCGGATGACTGATGGCCGGATGGATGGCCTGCCCCGCGGGTTTGTCCACGATCAGCACGTCTTCATCCTCGTAGATCACGGAGAAGGGAACCGGAGCCGGGCGGATATTCACGGAGCTCTTGGGATCCACCACCCGGGTCTGGAGAATGTCACCGGTCTGGAGTTTATAGCACATGAATTCGTGAACGCCGTTCACAAGGATGGCGGTCTTGTCCGGCTTCATGGAGGCCAGAATGTGCCGGGAGTATTTTTTTTTACGGAGAAATTCGTGGATGTCCTTCCCGGCGTCCTGTTCTGTGATTTCGTATCTGAATATTCTTTCCATATATATCAATTCATCCTGTCGTTTGTATCTGTATCGTAAAGTGTCGGAAGACTATTGTCAAACAAAAGCGGACGGAGCTGGCATACTGAAGAATAATCCGTTGTTACCCCTGGTAAATGGTGATATAATTTTTGTAAGTGACAGAAGGTATGTTCAGCAGTGCGAAACACTCGGAAGAGAGGGCGTATCAATGGAAAAGAATAAAGAGAAATATGTAGCTTATGTCGGCACCTACACACACGGAAGCAGTATCGGCATCCACCTCTTTGACGTGGATGTGGAAGAGGGAACTCTCACGGAGCGCAAGGTTGTTCCGGTTAATAACTCATCCTGGATCTGCCGCTCTGTCAATGGCAGGTACCTGTATTCGACGGCGGACGAGGGCGTGGCTGTATTCCAGGTAAAGGAAGACGGCGATCTTGAACTGATCAATAAGACAGGCATCGACGGTATGCGTGGATGTTATGTATCCGTAGATAAAGAGGGCAAATACCTGTTTGTCGCCGGTTATCACGACGGCAAGGTTACGCTGGTGGAGACACATCCGGACGGAAGTCTCGGCGAGATCAAGGACGGCGTATTCCACAAGGGACTGGGAAGTGTCGCAGAGAGAAACTTCCGTCCTCATGTGAGCTGTGTGAAGATGACACCGGACAACAAGTACCTCTGTGCCGTAGATAACGGAATCGATCAGGTAAAGGTATACTCGGTGGAGAATGACAAGCTCCGTCTGGCGGATATCATCCGCTGCGAGCGCGAGTCCGGACCCCGTTCCATCCGTTTCAGCAAGGACGGAAAGTACGCTTACATCCTCTTCGAGCTTGACAATAAAGTTGAAGTGTATTCCTACAAGGATAACGGGGATGATCCTGAATTCGAGAAGCTGCAGAGCGTCAGCACAACCTCGGACAACGTGGATCAGCTTCACGATGCGGCCTCCGGCCTCACAAGCACACCGGATGGCAGATATGTCTTCACCTCCACAGCAGGAGACGACACCGTTGCCATGTATGAAGTGGATCCGGAGACAGGACTTCTGACGAAGCAGTTTGCCCTGCCGATCAGCGGAGCGTATCCGAAGGACATCGCCATGTTCCCGGACGGCAAGCACATTGCCTGTGTCAACCATGAGTCCGGCACCATCACCACCTTTGCCATCGACTATGAGAAGAAGCTTCTGATTCAGAAGGGTAAGCCGATCAGGGTGGATACACCGAATTGTATTCTCATCACAAAAGAAGGCGTTGAGAATTGGAACGAGAGTGACGCCAGAGTCTGAACGGAATCACATATTTTTGTGAATGAATAGCCGGTTTGATGTCCAAGGCTGCATAAGGATAAAAATTGTGAAAAGTGACGAAACACTTGTCTGATGTTCGTAATCAGGCAAGTGTTTTTTATTAAATACAATTTCGTTGCGGATGACATTCAGGTAAAATGTGTTATAATATTTGTGTATGTGTATAAATGTGTTAGTACATTTTATAAGTTTATACAAGGAGGATTAGTTACGATGGCAAGAAAAATGAAAACCATGGATGGTAACACCGCGGCAGCTCATGCTTCCTACGCGTTTACCGAAGTGGCAGCAATCTACCCGATCACACCTTCTTCCCCGATGGCTGAGCACACTGATGAGTGGGCTACACAGGGAAGAAAGAACCTGTTCGGACAGGAAGTACAGATCACAGAGATGCAGTCTGAGGCCGGTGCAGCCGGTGCAGTTCACGGTGCTATCACAGCAGGTGCGCTGACAACTACCTACACAGCTTCCCAGGGACTCCTTCTCATGATCCCGAATATCTACAAGATCGCAGGTGAGCAGCTCCCGGCAGTATTTGATGTATCTGCACGTTGCGTTGCTACACATGCGCTGAACATTTTCGGAGATCACTCGGACGTATACGCGTGCCGTCAGACCGGTGCCGCTATGCTCTGCGAGTCTTCTGTACAGGAGGTTATGGACCTTACACCTGTAGCTCATGCGGCAGCTCTGAAGGGACACCTTCCTTTCATCAACTTCTTTGACGGATTCCGTACATCCCACGAGCTTCAGAAGATCGAGACATGGGACTATGAGGATCTCAGAGACATGCTGGATATCGAGGCTCTCAAGCAGTTCAAGAAGAACGCTCTGAACCCTGAGAACCCGAAAGAGATGGGATCTGCACAGAACCCGGATATCTTCTTCCAGACACGTGAGGCTTCCAACCCTGTTTACGATGCTATGCCGGCAATCGTTCAGGAGTACATGGACAAGGTAAATGCCAAGATCGGTACAGATTACAAGCTTTTCAACTACTATGGCGCAGCTGATGCTGAGCATATCATCGTAGCTATGGGTTCTGTATGTGACACCATCGAGGAGACCATCGATTACCTGATGGCTTCCGGCCGCAAAGTCGGTGTTGTTAAGGTTCGTCTCTACAGACCGTTCTCCAAAGAGGCTCTCATTGCAGCTATTCCGGATACAGTAAAACAGATCTCTGTTCTGGATCGTACAAAAGAGCCCGGTTCCATCGGTGAGCCGCTGTTCCTCGATGTCGTTGAGGCACTTCGCGGAAGCAAGTTCGACGGCATCAAGATCTTCGGCGGACGTTACGGCCTTGGTTCCAAGGATACCACTCCGGAGCAGATCGTTGCTGTATATGACAACACAACAAAAGAGACCTTCACCATCGATATCGTTGATGATGTTACAAACCTCTCTCTTCCGGTTGGCGATGCTCTTGTTACTACTCCGGAAGGCACAGTTTCCTGTAAATTCTGGGGTCTGGGAGCTGACGGTACCGTAGGTGCCAACAAGAACTCCATCAAGATCATCGGTGACAATACAGACATGTACGCACAGGCTTACTTCGATTATGATTCCAAGAAGTCCGGTGGTGTTACAATGTCCCACCTTCGTTTCGGTAAGAAGCCGATCAAGTCTACTTACCTGATTCACAAGGCAAACTTCGTTGCCTGCCACAACCCGTCCTACATTACAAAGTTCAACATGGTTCAGGAGCTTGTTGACGGAGGTACCTTCCTTCTCAACTGTCCTTGGACAGGTGATGAGCTTGCAGCACATCTGCCGGGTCAGGTGAAGGCATTCATCGCAAAACACAATATCAACTTCTACATCATCGACGGTGTGAAGACAGGTATTGAGGTTGGTATGGGACCGACTCGTATCAACACAATTCTTCAGTCCGCATTCTTCAAACTCACCGGAATCATTCCGGAGGAGAAGGCAATCGAGCTCATGAAGGCTGCTGCAAAAGCTACCTACGGCCGCAAGGGTGATGATGTCGTTGCCAAGAACTGGGCAGCCATCGACGCCGGCGTTGACAAGGCTGTAAAGGTAGATGTACCTGCAGACTGGGCAAACTGCCAGGATGAGGGACTTGAGTTCAAGAAAGTTTCCGAGGGACGTCAGGATGCTGTCGACTTTGTAAACAACATTCAGCTTGCTGTATCCGCACAGGAAGGAAACAACCTTCCGGTTTCTGTAGTTGCCAAGTACGCAAACGGTGAGACACCTTCCGGTACAGCAGCATACGAGAAACGTGGAATTGCCGTAAACGTTCCGGTATGGAATTCCGATAACTGTATCCAGTGTAACAGATGTTCCTATGTCTGCCCGCACGCTGTTATCCGTCCTTTCGCACTCACACCTGCAGAGGTTGACGCTGCTCCGGAAGGCTTCAAGTCCATGGATATGACAGGTATGCCGGAGTACAAGTTCAGCATGCAGATCTCCACTCTTGACTGTACAGGCTGCGGTTCCTGTGCAAACGTATGTCCTGGCAAGAAGGGTGAGAAAGCTCTTACAATGGTTCCGCTCGGTGATGCTCTTGATCAGCAGAAAGGTTTCGATTACGCTGTGAAGACTCCTGAGAAGAATGACGTTGTGGAGAAGTTCAAGATCACAACTGTTAAGGGATCCCAGTTCAAACAGCCTCTGCTCGAGTTCTCCGGAGCCTGCGCAGGTTGTGGTGAGACACCTTACGTTAAACTGATCACACAGCTCTTCGGTGACAGAATGCAGATCGGTAACGCTACAGGATGTTCCTCCATTTGGGCAAACTCTTCACCGTCTACACCTTACACCGTAAACCAGAGAGGTTTCGGTCCGGCATGGTCCAACTCCCTCTTCGAGGATGCTGCTGAGTTTGGTTATGGTATGCTTCTCGGACAGAAGGCAGTCCGTGACGAGCTGAAGACAAGTGTTGAGGCTCTTGCCCAGAAGGATGCTTCCGTGAAGGATGCAGCACAGGCATGGCTTGACACCATGACAAAGGGCGCTGAGAACAGAGTAGCTACAGACAAGCTTCTCGAGGTTCTTGCAAACAACAATTCCGAGGAGGCTGCGTTCATCAAAGAGAACAAGCAGTTCCTCGCTAAGAAGTCCAACTGGGTATTCGGTGGTGACGGATGGGGTTACGATATCGGCTTTGGCGGTCTCGATCATGTCATCGCATCCGATAAGGACATCAACGTTCTTGTTATCGATACAGAGGTTTACTCCAACACCGGTGGACAGTCTTCCAAGGCTACACCTACAGGTGCTGTCGCACAGTTCGCTGCCGGCGGTAAAGAGACAAAGAAGAAAGACCTTGCTTCCATCGCAATGTCCTACGGCTATGTATATGTAGCACAGATCGCTATGGGTGCTGACTACAACCAGGCTGTAAAAGCAATTGCAGAGGCTGAGGCATACAACGGTCCTTCTCTTATCATCGCTTACGCTCCGTGTATCAACCACGGTATCCGCAAGGGTATGAGCAAGGCAATGACAGAGGAAGAGCTTGCGGTTAAGTCCGGATACTGGCATCTGTTCCGTTACAACCCGGCACTGGTTGGAACAGACAAATCCGCATTCACACTGGATTCCAAGACACCGGATACAACAATCTATCAGGACTTCCTGGATGGAGAGGTACGTTACAACTCTCTGAAGAGAGCGAACCCGGAGAAGGCCGACAGACTTCAGGCTAAGCAGAAAGAAGAGTCCGCTAACAGATTCTCCTATCTGAATAAACTTGTAAAACTTTACGGACCGGACGAGCAGTAATTGCTCCAATCCGACCCGATAGATCGTAAGAGACGGGCTCCCGCAGATGCGGGAGCCCGTTTTGTCGCATGGGAAATTGCACAGAAAAAGTTGGTCGATTCTCGGAAAAAGAAGAAAACTACACGAAAATATATACTATTTTTACTTTCGAAAACGTGTTATACTTGAACAGGGTATTTTTTCAAAAACTATGTATATGTTCAAGAAAGGGTTAGAATATGGCGGTAGATCACAGCTTTTGGCTGAAAAAAATAGAAAAACTGGACGAGCTTTACGTTCTCTGTTCTGAGTACACACACCATCCTTTTGTCGTTTGTGACGAGGAGACCTTCGATGATATGGCGTATATTTTTACAACGGCGGAGATGTGCAAAGCCTTTGCCCAGCAGTTTATTACAGACAAGTATGTGCTTCATGAGGTTCAGATCGAGAAGGAAATGATCCCCGGTGTTCTCACCAGCTTTTTCCTTCTTGGAATCAATGCTGTTATGTTCCAGGACGAGGGAGCTCCTGTCAAGATTCCGTTGGAGGAGATCGCTATGAAACCGGATCTGGAAGTTCCGAAGAATGCTCCGATTCCGGAGGCAAATCCGGAGCTTCAGCTCACAGGTCTCTATTTCATGCAGGAGTTGAACCGTCCGGGAGAGAAGAGTGCAGAGGAGAAGATCCGCCTCAGCGAGCTCGAGGCAGAGATGGCACACTATCTTCTCAACTCCAGATATATTGTTGCCTTTGACGTGACAGATGTGAAGGGCGACTGGAATCCGGAGGATCCGAACCAGCAGGTCAGAGTGCCCATCGTGAGCACACCCAACGGACACAAGTTCCAGCCGGTTTACACGGATTACGGCGAGATGCAGATGTTCAACAGAACAGCAATCGGCAGAAAGTTCAAGATGACAGCTGTTCCCTATGAGAGACTGATGGAATATCATTTTAAAGAGGCAGAAGGTTTCGTAATCAATCCGGGTGGTTTCAATCTGATTCTCACTGTTGATCAGATGAATGAAATGGCACGAAGATACGCAGAATAAATAAATTGTGTTATAATCGGGAATGCGTATTTCGAATTTAGTACGGAAAGGGCGAAACTATGGCAGTCGACAGCAATGTTGTAATTGAAAAAATAAATAACTTTGAACAGATGTTTGTTCTTTTTTCCACATTCACACATCATCCGTTCATTGTGTGTGATGAAGAGACTTTTGACGATCAGGTTTATGTATTCACCTCTGAGGAGATGATGCAGGCTTTCGCGAAGCATTTCACCACAGATAAATACCATCTGCGTGGCGTAGAAGTGAAAAAGGAGATGATTCCGGCTTTCTTCCAGAGCCTTTATCTGCTCGGCGTCAATGCGGTGATGGTACAGGATGAGGGTGCACCGGTGAGAGTTCAGCTCAGTGAGCTGGCGGAGAAGCCGGATGTGGAGGCCCTCAGACGTACTCTGATTCCACAGGCAAATCCGGAGCTTCAGCTCACGGGTATCTACTTCATGCAGGAACTCATGAGACCGCTGGATCGCAATATCGAAGAGAAGAAACACCTTCAGAGTCTCGAGGCGGACATGGCTCACTATCTTCTGAAATCCCGTTTTGTTGTTACGTTTGACGTGACAGCCGTTCAGGGAAGATGGGATCCGACGAAGAACGATGAGAATGTGAAGGTTCCGCTCGTGAAGACAAAGAGAGGCGATATCTATCAGCCGATCTACTCGGACTTCAGCGAGATGCAGTCCTTTAACCGGTTCAACAAAGATGTTCGGCTGGAGATGACAGCTGTTCCCTATGAGCGGCTGACAGATTTCCTTGTGAATGATTCCAAGGGCTTTGTATTTAATCCGGGCGGCTTCAACCTCATCCTCACAAGAGAGCAGATTACAGAGATGCTGGAGAGATACGGCGAGGACAGAGAACCTGTGCAGACAGAGGAGAATGTGGAGACTGCAGCTGATTTTTCGGCGCAGGACGAGAATGATGCAGACACAAATGAAATAAAAGCGACGGACGCAGAAGGTGCAGAGGCAGCAGAAGAAATCTGAGGCGGGATGCAGCTGCGGCAGTGAACTTTACAAAAAGACAGTCCCGGCAGCAATGTACTGTGCGGGGCTGTTCGTTTACGTTAGAATAAGCGGGGAGAGAAAATGAAAGAAATCCAGATTCCAGAAAGTTATGATGTGATCAGCGATGAATTTATTGAAGATGTCCATGCCAGAGGAGTGCTTCTCCGCCACCGCAAATCGGGGGCAAGAGTCGCTCTTCTCGCAAACGATGACAACAACAAGGTGTTCAATATCGCGTTCCGTACGCCGCCGAAGAACTCCACCGGTGTCGCTCATATTATTGAGCACACGGTACTCTGCGGTTCCAGGAAATTTCCGTTGAAAGATCCCTTTGTGGAGCTTGTGAAGGGATCCCTGAATACATTCCTGAATGCCATGACCTATCCGGACAAGACCATGTTCCCGGTGGCCAGCTGCAACGATCAGGACTTCCAGAACCTGATGGATGTGTATCTCGACGCGGTATTCTACCCGAATATCTACAGCAACGAGAAGATTTTCCGTCAGGAGGGCTGGCACTATCAGATGGAGACAGAAGATGCTCCCATCACCTACAACGGTGTGGTTTACAATGAGATGAAGGGTGCCTTCTCCTCGGAGACGGATGTCCTGGATCGCGCTGTCTTCTGTGCCCTTTTCCCGGATACGCCGTACGGTGTGGAGTCCGGCGGTGACCCTGCGGATATCCCGAATCTCACATACGAAGAGTTCCTGGATTTCCACCGGAAATATTATCACCCATCCAACAGCTATATCTACCTCTACGGTGATATGGATATGCATGAAAAACTGGACTGGCTGGACCGGGAGTATCTCTCTGCCTTTGATGTGTGCGAGGTGGATTCTGAGATTCCCATGCAGAAACCCTTCAGCGAGCCGAAGGATCTGACGGAGGAGTATCCGGTTCTCACCGAAGAGGATACCAAGGAGAATACGTATCTCTCCGTGAATACGGTTGTGGGAGATTATTCCGATCTCACATTGAACACAGCCTTCTCGATTCTGGAGTATGTCCTCCTGGATGCTCCGGGAGCCCCGGTGAAGCAGGCGCTTCTGGATGCGGGCATCGGAAAGGATATCGACGGCTCCTATGAAGACGGTATCATGCAGCCGGTATTCTCTATCACGGCAAAAAATGCGGAAGCCTCCGACAAGGACCGCTTCCTCGCAATCATCCGCGAGACTCTGGAAAAACTGGCAGAGGAGGGCATTGACCGCAAAGCGATTATGTCCGGCCTGAACTACTTTGAATTCCGTTTCCGCGAGGCTGACTTCGGAGCTCATCCCAAGGGACTGATTTACGGCATCGATCTGTTCGACAGCTGGCTTTACGACGAGAACCGTCCCTTCGTATATCTCAAGGAACTCGAGGTCTTTGAGAAGCTCCGGAAATTGTCCGGAGAGGGATATTTCGAGGAGTTGATCCGCAAGTATCTGCTGAACAATCCTCACGAAGTCGTGATGACGCTAGTTCCGAAGAGCGGTCTGGCAGCGGCCAGAGACAAGGAAGTCGAGGATAAACTTGCCGCCTACAAGGCAAGCCTCAGCGAGGAAGAAATCAGCAGGATCGTTCGGGAGACGAGGGAGCTGAAGGAATATCAGGAGGAAAAAGAGAGCGAGGAGGCGCTGGCGAAGCTTCCCATGCTGAAACGCTCGGATATTCAGAGAAAGACTCCCATCGTCCTTCACAACGAGGAACTGGATGTGGACGGAACACCCTTTATCCGCCATGATTTTTTCACCAATGGAATCGGCTATCTGACCGTGGCCTTTGATACAAAAAACGTGCCGGACGAACTGGTATCCTATATCGGTATTCTGAAGGGCGTGACGGGATATGTGAGCACCGAACACTATACCTACGGGGAACTGTTCCACGAAGTGAACGCGAATACCGGAGGCATCTCTTACGGTGTTCAGATTCTTCCGCTGGAAAAAGGGCTGACAGGAAAGGGAATCTGCTGTTTCTCCATCCGTTCCAAATACCTCTATGACAAGAGGGATTTTGTCATAGATATTATCCGGGAAGTTTTGAAAACTTCGAAGCTGGAGGATACCCGAAGACTTCGGGAGATCATCCGCAGCGCAAAGGCAGGATTGCAGCACAGCATTCCGGCGGCGGGTCACGCATCCGCCCAGAGAAGAGCCTTCTCTTATCAGTCAAAGCTGGCGGCCTGGCAGGAAGCAGTGGTCGGTATCCGTTTCCTTCACCTGCTGGAGGATCTCGACCGGAACTTTGATGAGAAAAAAGATGATCTTGTGGAAAAACTCCGCAGGCTCATGCACATCATTTTCCGCCCGGAGAATATGATCGTCAGCCTCATCGCGGATGAGAAGGGCTTTGAGGGAGCAGAGGACAGCATCCGGAAACTGAAAGCGGATCTCTACACGGATGAGGTGGAAACCGGAGAATTCCACTGGGAGCCGGAGCAGAAGAATGAGGGCTTCAAGACACCCGGACAGGTACAGTATGTGGCACTTGCGGGTAACTTCCGCGCGGCGGGATACGAGTACACAGGTGCTTTCCAGATCCTGCAGAAGATCCTCAGCTACGATTATCTCTGGCAGAATATCCGCGTGCTTGGCGGTGCCTACGGCTGTATGGGCAACTTCCAGCCTTCCGGAAATGCGGTATTATCTTCCTACAGAGACCCGCATCTCAAGAGAACCCTGGAGATCTACCGGAAATTGCCGGAATATTTGAGAGAGTTCGACGCGGATGAGCGCGAGATGACGAAATACATCATCGGAACCATCAGCGATCTCGATACGCCGATGAACGCATCTACCAAGGGATCGGTTTCCTTCAACTGCTGGTCATCGGGTAAAACCTGCGAAGACTTCCAGAAGGAGAGAGAGCAGATTCTCGATGCACAGCCCGCGGATATCCGGGCACTGGCAGATCCGGCGGAAGCGGTAATCAAGGTAAATAATCTCTGTGTCATCGGAAGCGAGACCATGCTGGAGAAAGACGGAGATGAGCTGAAGTCGATTCAGCCGCTGCTTCACAACTGATTGCGGGAGAAAAAAAGATAAATCCGCATATCTTCCGTTCATTTGAAGGAAATTGCCTGATTGAACAGAGAACAACAAAGGATAGAGACAGATCACCCCGTCATGCGGAAGGTGATCTGCGAAAAAAGGAGAACATATGGAAGACAGCAAACTGAAATCCGGTTTTATCGCACTGATCGGAAGACCGAATGTCGGCAAGTCAACATTGATGAATCATCTGATCGGACAGAAGATCGCGATCACATCCAGAAAACCGCAGACGACAAGGAACCGGATCCAGACGATCTACAACAGCGACAGAGGACAGATTGTTTTTCTGGATACGCCGGGTATTCACAAGGCGAAGAACAAGCTTGGAGAATATATGGTCTACGCGGCGGAGAGTTCGCTGAAGAATGTTGACGCGGTTATGTGGCTGATTGAGCCGGGCGCCTATGTCGGCGCGGCGGAGCAGCACATCGTGCAGATGCTCGACAAGGCCGGTCTTCCTGTGATCCTTGTCATCAACAAGATCGACAAAGTGAAGAAGGATGTTGTGGCTGAGACGATTCAGACCTACGGAAAGCTCACCCGCTTCGAGGACATCGTGGCGGTATCGGCGAAACAGAGCACGAACCTGGACGGTCTGATCGACAGTCTCTTTTCTGTTCTTCCCTACGGCCCGCGATTCTTCGACGAGGACACCGTCACGGATCAGCCGGTGCGCCAGGTGGCGGCAGAGATGATCCGGGAGAAGACCCTTCGCTCGCTGGGTGAGGAGATTCCGCACGGCATTGCGGTCGTCATCGACAAGATGAAAGAGCGGCCGGACGGAAAAATCACGGACATCGAGGCGACCATCATCTGTGAGAGAGATTCCCACAAGGGCATCGTCATCGGCAAACAGGGACGGATGCTCAAGAAAATCGGCAGTGAGGCCCGGGTGGATATCGAGCAGATGCTGGAGACAAAAGTAAACTTAAAGATCTGGGTGAAGGTTCGGAAGGACTGGCGCGAGAGCGACATTCTCGTCAAGAACTATGGCTATGACCGCTCGGATCTCAAGCAGTGACGGTATGCGTCCGCAGGGAGGCATGCAGATATGAGTGAAGCCATTACCGTGTCCGGTATGGTGTTGTCGGCGTCGCCGGTAGGGGAGAATGATAAGAGAGTTGTTCTTCTGACCCGGGAGCTCGGGCGGATCAGCGCTTTTGCCAGAGGAGCCAGAAGACCCGGAAATCAGCTGATGGCGGTGGCGAATCCCTTTGTGTTCGGAGAGTTTACCCTGATTCCAGGCAGAAGCGCATACAGCCTGGTCCGGGCTGAAATCCGGGATTATTTCACGGAGATTGCCGTCGAGTATCCCGGCGTCTACTACGGATATTATTTCCTGGACTTTGCGGGCTACTACGGCCGGGAAGGTCTGGACGCGACGGACATGTTGAATCTTCTCTATCTCACGGTGAAAGCACTTTTGAAGAAAAATCTCGACAACAGACTGGTGCGCCGCGTCTTCGAACTCCGTCTGATGACGATGAACGGAGAGTTTGCCCCGGATCCTTCCGGGATGAGTGAGAGCTGTCTCTATGTGGTAAATTACATCATGCAGGCACCCCTGACCAGGCTGTACAGTTTTTCGGTAACCGAACCGGTCAGACTGGAACTGGAAAGGCTGATGGACAATCACATAAAGCGAATGATCGACCGGCCGCTGAAAAGCAGGAAAATACTGGAAGAATTTACGAATCGATAAGGTTCTCTTTGACAATATGAAGTTGAAGAGAGCCTTTTTGTGTGGTTGGAAATTGCTACACCTTGACACAGAGCATTCTGCTGGATGCGCTTTCTTTCTCCTGTTAAACTTACGGATTCTCAAATAAAATAATTAGAAGAGGTATTATAGATCCGAAGGAAGCTTATCTCTGGGGTAAGTTGGAACGAGAAGGGCTCAGTGCGTTCACAGAAATTGACGAGAGGAGTTATAGCGCGATCGCTGAAAAAATTGATTTTGAAGTGGGAAATTCAAATAAAAATATTGCGGAAACGATGAAGTTGATGTTAAAGGGAGGAGAACCAGGATCTTTAGGAAAGTTAGACATAAATCAAATACTACAAGCGCATGAACAACTAAACAAATTTGTTTTACGCGGATACAAGGATGAATACACTGGAAAACTAAGTGACACGTATAGTATAGCAGACAAATATGCTGAGGCATTAAAAAAAGAAAGCGCGGTTGGGGATGAATAAGAAAGTTAAAAAATGTGTTATTTTGGCAAGTTTGATCATGGCGAGTTTATTGATATCATATGCGTTGTTCGGTTCCTGGTGGTCGTCGGAGTATTACAGAGGATTCAATTGGCATGCTGGTGAAAAATGGATAGACCTTCGATTAAGAATAAAACATGTCTGGTATGATGGGGATGATGGACGTGAATGCTTAACAGAAGATGTGGATACACAAGAGTATACGAAGACTAGAGTGCAGGAACAGTATTGGCTGGATAAAGAACGCGGAACACTGAAGAAAATTGAAAGGACATATACGACAAGAGACCCCTCAGAAATGGAACGAATTTATCAAGAGAAGGTTGCGGATATTAAGAAGAAGTTAGGGGAGAGTGATGACTATGAGTTGAGCTACTATTTTGCGTCTGAATGGAAGACAAAACACTCGACAATTCAAGTGATAAAAGATGATAGTCAATACGAGGATCTGAATAAAAACCTCCGTGTAGTGTATATGGACAGTGATATGTACAACGAACCGTATTTTACGGAAGCACATATGAATAAAGGTGAATTCGAGATGATGTTGGACAAGTTTTACTGTATATCATCCCCACACTTTGAGCAGCGTCAGATCAGTCAGAAAAAAGAGGCGGATTATAGCAATTATAAGTTGAGACCGTCGAAAGAAACTTCAAAAGTTGTTGCGTTGATGAACAAATATCTCTTTGGAAACGATGCAGATAATGTACATAGGGCGCAAACTGTAGCAGAATCCGAAGGGTTTACGGAAAAAAAACAATTGACGGTTGACTGGGTTATGGAACATCCTGTTAGGGCCGTGAAGATATTTGATGAACTCACATGGAATAACGACATCTTTAAAGATAAAGCCTGGGTAGATCAAAACTATGAGTCATTGACAGAAGAAGAAAAACAGAGAGCATAGAAATAATTTGTGAGGCATGAAGCGGTTTGGTATAATAAATAATTATCAGACAATTCTTTTTGCTGTCAAACCGTTTTTGTGGAAGGAGGCGGGAAGACAAGGGCGCAAAGAGAGAAAGGGGTATTATGAAAAAGAAAATGATGGTACTTCTGCTGGCCGCAAGTATTGGCTTTGCGGGATGCGGAAGCGAGGCGAATTCGTCTACCACCTACAAGGGCAGCAATTACGAATCGACTAAAACGGCCGGGGCCGTCAATGACGCTGACTATGCCACAGAAGATATGGCAGAGGTGGAAACTGCCGAGGGAGCGGACGGACCGGTCAGCACCTTCAAGGCAAAGAAACAGAAGGAAAGCAATGAAAAGCTGGTTTACACCGGCAACGTAGACATTCAGACACTGGAGTATGAGAAATCCGTCAAATCTCTGAAAAAGAAAATCGAGGATTATGAGGGAATCATTCAGAAGGAGACCCAGAGCTCCTCGAACTACGACTGGTATGTCAGAGATGACAACGGACAGATGGACAGACGTCTGAGTATGTCGGTGCGAATTCCGTCGAAGGATTTCCAGAAGTTTGTGGACTCCCTCTCCGAGCAGGGACAGGTAATGTCCACCAGTGTCAACACTGACAACATCAGCCAGTCTTACGCGGACACCACAGCCTACGTGGAAGGACTTGAGAAAGAACAGAAGAGACTTCTGGAGATGATGGACAAAGCCCAGACCATCGAAGAGATGATCCAGGTGGAAGACCGTCTGACAGAAGTAGAGACACAGCTGAATCAAGGAAAAACAAGCATCGCGTCCATGGACAAGGATGTGGATCTCTCCACGGTGAACATCACGATGGAAGAGGTGACAAGATACGATGACATCAAGAAGCCGGAGAACTTCGGACAGAAGGTATTGAAAGCCTTCAAGCAGTCCTTCTCCTCCTTTGTAACCATTGTGCAGGAGCTGATCATCGTTCTGATCATGCTGCTTCCGGAAATCGTGGTTGTACTGCTCGTCATTCTTCTCATCATTTTTCTCACTAAGAAGAAAAAGAAAAAAAGAATGCAGATGAACGGCGGTATGTTACCTGGAATGAACCAGCAGCCCATGCAGGGTATGCCGGGGGCACAGAATCCTCAGGACGTAAATCTGCCGACAACAAACCCTCAGGGAGTAAATCCGCAGATTCCGGACCGTTCGGTACAGAATCCGCAGGATAACAACAAACAGTAAATGGTATTGCAAGCACAGCCGATCGCCATGTCGGCTGTGTTTTTGCGTATTTGTGAACCGTTTGGCCACTCTGCGAAGCCTCTACGGGGAAAGTGGCGGGGGAGGGCTTACGATGGACAACAGGGTTGCCGTCGGGTAGAATTAGATATCATCTGAAATTGTTTAGAAGGAAAGCGAGGAGCCTATGAGATTATTATTCATCCGCCACGGAGAACCGGATTACGAGCACGATTCACTCACGGAAAAGGGAGACCGGGAGGCGAAACTTCTGGCCGAGATGATGGCGAAGGAGAACATCGATGACATTTACGTATCGCCCCTGGGACGCGCGCAGCGGACAGCTTCTTTTACACTGGAGAAACTCGGAAAGACAGCCGTGACCTGCGACTGGCTGCAGGAGTTCCCGCGGATGCTGGATATCAACGGCTCCGGGATCCTCGAGAAATCCTACCCCAACACAAGAGTGAAGGAAGACGGAACCTACGAAGAAAGAATAATCTGGGATATGCTTCCCAGATACCTGGCCACCGAGGACAACTATCTCGACAACGACTGCTGGGATATCGCTGAGGTTTCCAGGAAAGTCCGGCTGAGAAACGCCTACGACCAGGTGACCGGAGAGCTGGATGCGCTTTTGGAGACCTACGGCTACCGGAGAAACGGACATCTCTACAGCGTAGACAAAGAGAGCAAGAAGACCATCGCCTTCTTCTGCCACTTCGGAGTAACAGCCCTGCTTCTCTCCCATATCTGGAACATCTCACCCTACATCGCATGGCACTCCTTCTGCACACTGCCAACCTCCGTCACAGAGCTGGTGACAGAAGAACGCGAGAAGGGAATCGCGTCCTTCCGAACCCTCCGCCTGGGAGATATCTCACATCTGCGGGTCGGTGGAGAAGAACCCTCCTTCATGGCCAGATTCTGCGAGGTGTACTCCGACGACACCCGCCACTAAGCAGCAGTGGTTTTGCGGAAGGGGCAAAATATCCACGCTCACACGTCGCGGCCTCGTCAGCGCTCCGCCGCCTATTGCGGGGTGCTCCCGCAAAAAGCTCAACCGCTTTGTTTTATGCCCTTCGGGCGATGTCCAAAGCGGTCTCAAACATTGCACGTCTACGCTCCGCTCCGGTCCGCGCTAAACGAACGTCCACCGGACGTTCAGCGCCGCACCCGCGCTATGCTCGCGCTTCTGTCTGCCGCTTCCTATCGTTCGCTGTGGATGTTTTACTCCCTTCCGCAGCTCGAACGGTTCCAGCCACACAATAGCCTGTGGACAGAGAGTTTTCTTGACAAACGAAAACGCTGAGCTTATCATGAATAGGAATATGCAAAGACTGAGAAGAAGAGGAGTACGCTGTGCGTGCCGCAAGAGAGAAGCTTCATTTGCTGAGAGAAGCTTTCGGAGAACAGCAGCGGAAGGTAGCTTCAGAGTCGGAGTGCCGAAGAGTGTAGGAGGTTCCTTCAGGAATTCTGTTACGGCTTGCGTAAGCGTTCCCGGTTCATCCCCGTTAAAAGATTTTGAGGTGTATGAGAGATTGCTTCTGCGGAAGTCGCAGAGAGCTTTCATATATGAAGCAAGGTGGTACCGCGACGATGATCGCCCTTTGCACGATACGTGCAGAGGGCGTTTTTTGTGTGGCAACGAGCCAAGGATGCACCATCGTGCCTGCACGAAATGGTGCAAGTTTGGCGAGTGCGGTACATCGAAAGGCGAAGCCTTGAGATGGACGAAGGAAATTCAAAGAATTTCCGGACACACAAAAAGAAGCAGTGGCAACGAGCCAAGGATGCATCAGGAGGTCTAAAATGAGTAAAGAACTTGCAAAAACCTACGATCCCAAAGAGATCGAGGAACGCACCTACCAGAAATGGATGGACAAGAATTATTTCCGCGCAGAGGTAAATCGTGACAAGAAACCTTTCACGATCGTTATGCCCCCGCCAAACATCACAGGTAAACTGCACATGGGACATGCGCTGGACAATACCATGCAGGATATCCTGATCAGATATAAGAGAATGCAGGGATACGAGGCTCTCTGGCAGCCGGGAACCGACCATGCGGCGATCGCCACAGAGGTAAAAGTTACCAATATGCTCAAAGACAAGGGCATCGACAAACACGAGATCGGCCGTGAGAAATTCCTGGAGCACTGCTGGGCATGGAGAGATGAGTACGGTCGTACGATCATCAACCAGCTGAAAAAACTCGGATCCTCCGCCGACTGGAGCAGAGAGCGTTTCACCATGGATGAGGGTTGCTCCAAAGCAGTTGAAGAAGTATTCTGCCGTCTCTATGAGAAGGGATGGATCTACAAGGGAAGCCGTATCATCAACTGGTGCCCGAAGTGTCAGACCTCTCTTTCCGACGCTGAGGTAGAGCATGAGGATCAGAACGGATTCTTCTGGCACATCAATTACCCGATCGTCGGCGAGGAAGGAAGATTTGTAGAGATCGCCACCACACGTCCGGAGACACTGCTGGGAGATACAGCTGTTGCTGTCAATCCGGAGGATGAGCGCTACAAAGATCTCATCGGAAAAATGCTGAAGCTTCCGCTCACAGACAGAGAGATTCCGGTTATCGCCGATGAGTATGTAGATAAAGAGTTCGGAACAGGCTGCGTAAAGATCACACCGGCTCATGACCCCAACGACTTCGAGGTGGGCAAGCGTCATGATCTTCCGGAGATCAACATTATGAACGACGACGCAACCATGACAGACAAGTGCGGCAAGTATGCAGGCATGGATCGTTACGAGGCCCGCAAAGCCATGGTAGAGGATCTGGACAAGCTTGGACTTCTGGTCAAAGTAGTTCCGCACACACATGCTGTAGGAACACACGACAGATGCCATACAACAGTTGAGCCGATGATCAAACCTCAGTGGTTCGTTCGCATGAAGGAGATGGGACAGGCTGCCCTCGACGCTCTTCACACCGGCGATCTGACTTTCGTTCCGGAGAACTACGGAAAAACTTATGAGCACTGGCTCGAGAACATTAAAGACTGGTGTATTTCCCGTCAGCTCTGGTGGGGACACAGAATTCCCGCTTACTACTGCGAGGAGTGCGGTGAGCTGGTTGTTCAGAGAGACGGAGCTCCGGAAAAATGTCCGAAGTGCGGCTGCACGCATTTTTCTCAGGAAGAGGATACTCTGGATACCTGGTTCTCCTCTGCTCTGTGGCCGTTCTCCACACTGGGCTGGCCGGAGAAGACACCGGAGATGGATTACTTCTATCCCACAGATGTCCTGGTAACCGGATACGACATCATCTTCTTCTGGGTTATTCGAATGATGTTCTCGGGAATCGAGCAGACAGGAAAATCCCCGTTCCATCACGTACTGATTCACGGTCTGGTTCGTGACTCCCAGGGACGCAAGATGTCCAAGTCTCTCGGAAACGGAATTGATCCGCTGGAGGTTATCGACAAGTACGGCGCAGATGCTCTCCGTCTCACACTGATGACAGGAAACGCGCCGGGCAATGATATGCGTTTCTACTGGGAGCGTGTAGAGGCAAGCCGTAACTTCGCGAACAAGGTATGGAACGCTTCCCGTTTCATCATGATGAATATGGAAGGAAAAGAGATTCCGGAGTCTGTAGATGTTCAGACTCTGCCGGCACCTTCCAAGTGGATTCTTCACAAAGTCAACGAGCTGGCAAAAGACGTGACAGAGAATATGGACAAGTACGAACTGGGAATCGCGGTTCAGAAAGTACATGACTTTATCTGGGATGAGTTCTGCGACTGGTTCATCGAGATGACGAAGCCTACGCTGTACAACGGAACAGAGGAGGAGAAGGGCAGACTGCTCTGGACACTCCGTGAGGTTCTGTCCACAGCGCTGAAGCTCCTTCATCCGTTCATGCCTTTTATCACAGAGGAAATCTACTGCACACTGAATCCGGAAGAAGAATCCGTGATGGTATCCGCATGGCCGGAGTACAGCGCAGACCGTTGTTTCCGTGAGGAGGCTGCTACGATTGAGCTTGTGAAGGAGTCTGTTCGCCGTGTACGTGATATGAGAACGTCTCTCAACGTTCCGCCGAGCAAGGAGGCTGCTATGTACATCGTATCTGAAGATGACGGTGTTCTGTCCAGATTCAAAGCGGCAGAGGCCTTCTTCGGAACACTTGCCCGTGCAAGTGCGGTAGAACTTCAGAAGGACAAGGCAGGTATTGCGGATGACGCACTGTCTGTAGTAGTTCCGGATGCAGTGATTTATATTCCTTTCTCGGATCTTGTGGATATCGAGAAGGAGAAAGAGCGTCTGAACAAAGAAGTAGAGCGTCTCGAAAAAGAGATCGCCCGTTCCAACGGAATGCTCGGAAATGAGAAATTTATCAGCAAGGCACCGGCTGACAAGGTGCAGGCTGAGAGAGATAAACTTGAGAATTACACCAGGGAGCTTGAGCAGGTAAGATCCAGTCTTGCCAAGTTTGAGGGTCGATAAATACCAGGGGGCTGTCACACAGAGGGCATTCGAAAAAGAATGCCCGGTGCTACAGCCCCATATGGGTTTATAGGAGCGCGACAGGTGGATGCGTTGCGGAAAAAGTTGGAGAGATCAGATTGACATACGAAGAAGTTGTCGCATATATTGAGTCTATACCGGGTTTTACATCAAAGACGTCCCTGGATCATACCAGGAGACTTCTGGATCTGCTCGGACATCCGGAAGAGGAAATGAAGATCATTCACGTGGCCGGCACCAACGGCAAGGGAAGTGTCTGTGCCTACCTCAACGCCATGTTTCTTCAGGGCGGTTTCCGGACAGGAATGTTTACCTCGCCCCACCTGATATCCATCAGGGAGCGTTTTTTGATCAACGGAAAAGAGGTATCGGAAGAACTCTTTGTCCGCGCCTTCGAAAAGGCAATGAAGGCGGTGCGCAAAGTGATGGATGAGGGGGACGTACATCCGGCCTACTTTGAACTGCTGTTCCTGATGGGGCTTCTTATTTTTTCAGAAGAAAAAGTGGACGTGCTGATTCTGGAGACCGGCATGGGAGGAACAAAGGATGTGACGAATGTTGTGGAGCATCCTCTGGCCTGTGTGATTACTTCCATCAGCCCGGATCACGAACAGTATCTGGGGCACACGATCCCGGAGATTGCCGCCCACAAAGCGGGAATTATAAAAACAGGAATACCGGTGATCTGCGACGGCCATGACCCCTGTTCGCTGGCGGTGATTCAGAAACGGGCAGAGGAATTGAACAGCCCGCTTTTGGTGCTGGACAGTGACAGGATCCGGATTTCGGAGATCACAAAAGACGGGATTTCCTTCTCGCTGAAGGTAGAGAGGGAACCTGTGCGGCTGCTGATCCGTCAGACGGCAGTCTGCCAGGCCATGAACGCGTCCCTCGCCTACTGTGCGATGCTGGCCACAGAAGAGATGCATCACCTTTCCCGTGAAACACTTGCATCGGGGATCGCGCAGATGAAGTGGCCCTGCAGAATGGAGACAGTTCTCCCGGATGTGATCATCGACGGCGCTCACAATGTGGACGGAATTGCGGAGTTTATCCGCACCGTCGAGCACTTTCACAGGGATCAGGAAATCACGATCCTTTTCGGTTCCGTCGCTGACAAGAAATATCCGGAAATTATCCGGCAGCTGTCGGATGGGATTCGTCCGGACAGAGTTGTGGTTACGAAAATCTCCGGAACCAGAGAAGTATCCGAGGAGACTTTTGCGGAACTGTTTCGGGCAAACGGAGTGAAGGCTGTCTATGGGGCACCGGACCCCGGGGCTGCCTTTGAGCTGGCGAGAAGGGTGCAGGGAAGCGGAATGCTGTTTTGTGTCGGCTCCCTGTATCTGGCCGGAGAATTGAAAAGGCACATCATGGAGAGCGGGCAATACGCCTCACCGGAGTGATGTTGTGTGAAAGAGACAGATGATAATTGTATGCAGAAAGAGGAGACCTGACGCATGCTTGATTTTGAAGAAGAACTGAAGAAATTCAAACCTTCTCTTGACGTGGAGAACGTGGAGGAGGCAATCCGAAATCAGGATCTTACAGATATAGTGGATATTTTGAGGGAGTTGGGTGCCGGCACCACAATTGTAAAAAAGAAGGGATGAGCCATGGGCAAGATCGAAGATAGGGCGAGAAGACTGTCCAATGCCTACTATAATCAGGCGTTGGACTGCGCCGGCATCCGGGATCTCACCGGTGCCGAAGAGAAACTCCGGCTGAGCCTTCAAATGGATAAGACAAATCTCACAGCCAGAAACCTGCTGGGGCTCGTGTACTATGAGCAGGGGGAGGTTGTTGCCGCCCTCCGGGAGTGGGTGATCAGCAACAACATGAATAAGGTTGACAACCCGGCGATTCATTTTATTACTGCGATCCGGAAGGATCCGAAGCGCCTTCAGCAGATGAATCAGACCATTCATCAGTACAACGAAGCCCTTCGGTGCGCAAAAGAGGGGAATGAGGATATTGCGGCCATCCGGCTTCGGAAGATCATCAAGAACAATCCGAAGCATGTGAAGGCGTACCAGCTTCTGGCGCTGATCGATATCAAGCAGAAGCATTACACGCATGCGGGAAGACTTTTGAAGAAGGCCTGTGAGATCGATGCGGTCAATCCGGAAACCCTGCGCCTGCTCAAAGAAATCGATGATGTACAGGCAGGGCTCTTTGAACGCAATGCAAAGAAAAACGGTGAGAAAGATAAGAAGAAGCTCTTCCGAAGGAGATCGGAGGATCTGTCGATTCTGGATGCTGCGCCGGTGAGACGCAAATCCAAAGTGGATCTTTACCGGGAGAGACCCGGATATTCCAGTCTCATGAATGTGCTTTTCGGAATTGTCATCGGACTTATGGCGGTTGTATTTATGGTCCGGCCTGCGGTGAGTGCCAGCGTAAACCGCGACGCAAACGCGAAGATCGTCGAGTACACAACGACGATGGCAACGCAGGAGAATAAGATCAATGAGCTGCAGAACAAAATCAATGATTCTGAGAATACGGTAAAAGATGCGCAGACGCAGCTGGAGAGTTCGAAGAACGCCACCGATTCTTACGACAATCTTATTCGCGCATACCTGGACTATCAGGCCGGAAATTATGAACAGGCAGGTGACGAGATTCTGAAGGTGGATGTGTCCGTACTTTCCACCGAGGCCTGCGAGATCTACGACGCAAATAAAGACGCGATTCTTTCCAATGCCTATGACGCCTATGAATTCGGCGGCGACAATGCTTTTTATCTCAAGGACTGGACGAAGGCTGCCTCTTATTTTGAAAAGGCGCTTTCTATAAAAGAGGGCGTATATGACGTCATGAACCTTCTTGCGCAGGCATATCAGAACGACAACAGAAAACAGAAGGCCATCGATGCTTATCAGAAGATTATCGATACCTTCCCCAATACCAGAAGGGCAGAGTATGCGGCTGCCGCCATCACGGAGCTCGGCGGAACACCGGAGAATATGGACGGTTCGGCCGGTACGGCAGCGCCGGAATCAACGGAAGAGAATACAGACACGGGCGCGACGCAGACCGGAACGGAAGACGCAGGTTACACGGACACCGACGTGGATACCACTACGGTGGACAATACCATCGTCTACTACGATGAAAATGGCATCGGATACAACGCCGCGGGAGAAGTCGTGGGATGAACGGATGAATCCGTATCATCTCCGTGAGCTGCGGCGAACCGGTACGAGGTGTGTGCTCCTAAAAAGAAGGCCGCAAGGCTGCTGACAGACGGAGAATTCAGATATATGAGAGAAGAGATATTCAAGAAATTTCAGAAGATCCTCGGAGAAGATCAGGTGATCTGTGGGGAACCCATGAGCAGACATACCACTTTCCGGATCGGCGGACCGGCAGATTACTTCCTTAGGCCGGCAGGCGCGGAGGAGATCCGGGATGCCATCGCATATTGCAGGGAGGTGGAACTTCCCTGCTTTATCCTCGGAAACGGAAGCAATCTTCTGGTCAGTGACGAGGGATTCCGGGGAGCGGTCATTCAGGTTGATCACAGAATGCAGGAAATCACTGTGGAAGGCCGGGCGATCCGTGCACAGGCGGGAGTTCTGCTCTCCAAAGCAGCAGCGGTCGCAAGGGATCACTCTCTGACCGGTCTGGAATTTGCCTCCGGTATTCCCGGAACCCTGGGAGGCGGTGTCTCCATGAACGCCGGTGCTTATGGCGGTGAACTGAAGGATGTTCTGGTGCGTGTACGGGTGGTGGACAGAGATCTTCAGATCCGGGACATTGAAGCCGGGGATCTGGATCTCGGATACCGGCACAGCAGGATTCAGGATGAGGAGATGGTTGTAACAGATGTGACATTGGAATTGATGGAAGGCCGGCTGGAGGAGATTTCCTCCAGAATGAATGAGCTGCGTGAGGCCAGAACCTCGAAACAGCCTCTGGAATTTCCCAGCGCGGGAAGCACCTTTAAGAGGCCGGAGGGATATTTTGCCGGAAAGCTGATCATGGATGCAGGGCTGAAAGGTTTCCGTGTGGGCGACGCCCAGGTTTCGGAGAAACACTGTGGCTTTGTGATCAACCGTGGCGCGGCGACAGCAAAGGATGTATGTACGTTGATTAAGAGCGTACAGGAAAAAATCCGGGAAAAGGACGGTGTTCTTCTGGAACCGGAGATCCGCTTCCTGGGATTTGACTGATTCCGTCGGGAGGAAAAAAATGGCATTACAACTAGTATTCGTGACGGGAATGTCCGGAGCGGGAAAATCCACAGCTCTGAAAATGCTGGAGGATATCGGCTTTTTCTGTATTGACAACCTGCCGATTCCGCTCATCGGCAAATTTGTTCAGCTGACGGCCGACGGCGAAGAAAGCAAGATCACACAGGTGGCCATGGGCGTCGATGTGCGAAGCGGAGAGAAACTGGCCGACCTTCGAAGCGTTTTGGATGAGTTGTCCGAGGGCGGCGTCGATTACAAGATTCTGTTCCTCGACGCAGATGGTTCCACGCTGGTGAAGAGATACAAGGAGACAAGGCGGAGCCATCCTCTGGCAAGAAACGGCCGGATCGAGGCGGGAATCGCGGAAGAGCGCCAGTGCCTTGCCTTTTTGAAAAACGAGAGCGACTATATTCTCGACACAAGTCAGCTGCTTACGAGGGAATTGAGGGCAGAGCTGGAGAGGATTTTTGTTCACAATGAGAATTTCAAGAGTCTCATGATCACTGTCCTTTCTTTCGGCTTCAAATACGGCATACCGGCGGACGCGGATCTTGTCTTCGACGTGAGGTTTCTGCCGAATCCCTATTATATTCCGGAGCTCCGGGCTCAGACGGGAAAGGATGCTCCCGTTCATGACTTTGTGATGAAGTACGACATATCCCGCGTCTTCATAGAGAAGCTGGTGGATCTGATCCGTTTCCTGATCCCGAATTATATTGAAGAGGGAAAGAATCAGCTGGTGATCTCCGTGGGATGCACCGGCGGAAAGCACCGGTCGGTGACACTGGCGGAAGAACTCTTTGACAGACTCAACGGCGGCGAGGGATACGGACTGCGCATTGAGCACAGGGATATCGATAAAGATTCTTTAAGAAAAAAGGTGTAACCTATGTCTTTTTCCAGTGAAGTGAAAAAAGAACTGGCGGGGCAGATCGGAAATGCCCGGCATTGTCAGATCGCGGAGCTGGCGGCTCTGCTGATCTTCTGCTGTACCGTCCGCGCCACGGACGAGGGGGAGATTCACATCGATTACGAGAGTGAACACCTGGATGTCACGGAGAAATATGTCACGCTTCTGAAAAAGCTCTTTCATATTTCACCGGAGATCATCGTCAAGCCGGATCTTCGCAGAAGAAAAAAAGAAGTATATCAGGTCAAAATCACAGACCGCAAGCTGGCCATCACGATTCTGCAGCTGGTGCGTTTTCTCTCGGACAGTGAGGATATTGCCGAAGATGTGCCTCTGGTACATCAGGTAATTCTCAACAGAAGCTGCTGCAGGCGGGCTTTCCTTAGGGGAGCCTTTCTGGCTGCCGGCTCCGTCAGCGATCCTGAAAAGTCCTATCATTTTGAGATTGTCTGCGGGGAAGCCAAGCTGTCGGATCAGCTCTGTGAGCTGATGGTGGAGCTTGGCATAGACGCCCGGCGGGTGCGGAGACAGAAGTACGAGATCACCTATGTCAAGGGCAGTGAACAGATCGCGGATCTTCTTGGAATGATGGAGGCCAGAGTGATGATGCTGCAGTATGAGAACTCCAGAATCATCAACGAAGTGCGGGGCAATATCAACCGGAAGGTGAATTGCGAGACCGCAAATATCAACAAGACGGCCAACGCGGCCGCCAGACAGATCGAGGATATCGAACTGATCGAGAGCACCATGGGACTTTCTAAATTGCCGAATGGACTTGACGAAATGGCAAGGGTTCGGTTACAATATCCAACAGCGACACTTTCAGAACTGGGTGATCTGATAAATCCACCGGTTGGAAAATCGGGAGTGAATCACCGCCTGAGGAAGATCGGCGAGATCGCAGAGAGGATTAGAACACAAGGAGGCAGTATTCGAAATGGTTAAGGACAGTGTTACGATACAGATTTCCAGCGGACTGGAGACTAGACCGATTGCAATGCTTGTACAGGTTGCAAGCCAGTATCAGAGTGTGATCAAGCTGGAAAGCGGCACAAAGGAAGTGAACGCCAAGAGCATTATGGGAATGATGACACTGGGTCTGGACAACGGAGAGAGTGTGACAATCACAGCGGACGGTCCGGATGAAGACGAGGCCATGGCCAGTGTAAAGGATTATCTGACACAGGACAGATAAAGAATAGACTGCATAACATAATATGTAAATAAAAACAGCGTCTGCTTTTGCAGACGCTGTTTTTATCTCATAGGAAATTCCTCCGAATTTCCCATGAGACAAAAAACAAGCCGCGGCATATCGCCACGGCTTGTTGCAATCGCTGTGAAATTACAGAGTTTCCAGTTTCTGAACGGCGTTGCTCTTGATCAGCACGTTTCCGTGCTCCCGAAGCCATGTCTCGGTGGATTCTGTGAAACTCTCTTTCTGACCGTACTCGGAAAGAATATTGCAAACCCGGTTGAAGTTCTCCGGTGAAGTTGATGACTGACGGAGAACCAGGTAGTAGTTCGGCACATCGGTATCTCTGCGGTACAGACTGTTGCGGCCGGTGTACATACCGTTGAGTGCATGGGCTGCATCGATGACTCTGTCCAGATTGTCGAAGCGGTAGCTCTGTCTCAGATTGACAGCGTTCTTGCTGTTGGGACTGATGTGATGAGGAGAAGCGGAATCTGCACCGGCAGCTGTCTCTGCCTGATTCTCCTTCTCGTCCCGCCTTGCGGCCTGGGCTTTCGCCTCGCTCTCGGCCATCTTCTTGGCATTGTAGATCTTGTGGAACAGATCCAGAATCTCATCGGCACCACTGTGTGCCTTCGGTTTCGCCGAATCATCTTCTGTGGACTGTGTAAATCTGGAAAAACGTGTATCAAGTTCCTCGGGATCATCGACCTTGGTGATGATAAGAACGATGCTCTCGGAGGACGTTGGAATTGCCTCAATCATAAGAGGGGAATTACCGGACTCAAAGCCTACTTCGTAATGAGCTTCCTGCATCATGTCCTGAAAGAGAAGCTTTGCTTTTTCGGAGCCGTACGCCAGTTCCGTCAGCTGGATATTGCGGCTGCTCAAGTCTTCGCGGGTAAGTGTACATCGGATCTGATTTTCGCTTATTTTCTCAATTTTCATCTTATCACTTCCTCTCAGCCTCAGTATATAACAGCAGTCATGTAAAAGTAAAGAAAATCCCGTCCTTTAAAAGTAAAGAAAATCCCGTCCTTTTTGAAAATATACAGCGTATATACGGAACGTGCGTTTCTGTGGATGGAGAATGTAAAAAAAATAATCTGCACTTGCAATTACAAAACAAAACTATATAATAAATATTGTGAAAGCAGTTCACATCCGCGAAGAAAAGAGAAAAGAGGTGAGGCCGTTGGGCTCCTGAATTCTGATCTTGCGGACGGTATATTATGAACGAAGTTGAACTGTAATATGTAGTGATTTATCCATCTATAAGCAACTATAAAGCAATTATTATTCAAGCATTATCCAGGTTTTTATCTATCGCCGGAGATCTCCGGCAGACATCGGTTTATCGATGTTATTATCCCCAATGTATCCATTAACAAAGATTGAATAAAGATTTAATCCAGGAAAAGTACTGCGGATGGTGGCTGCTTTTACACGGGATTCGTACTACCCTCTATGTAATATATGCAATGCTATACAAATCTATGTAAATTCATGCAAATTCAAATCAGTATAGTTCAAGAAATGATCAAGTTTGTCTATTCACACTTATACTCAAATGAAAAATCAGCAAACACAAAAATACGAAAAGATCTTAAAGACGTTGCGTCGCTATCGTCGTGAGGGCTGGGAGCTGAAGCTCGAGGACGAGTACAGCACGCCGAAGGAAATTGCAAAAGCAAGAGCTGTCTGTGAGGATACCTGTGATTACATGCCTGATTTCATTGTGGATCCACAGACAGGACACAAGTTTATTAATCATAATTTCGTCCGTAATGAGTGTTGAAATAAGGCACCGGCTGTGAATTCTCGTCTCACAGGAAAATCTTTCGGGATTCTGTGAGAGAAGAGGGATCTGTGAATATCTGACGAAACAGAGACCGCCGGTGCCGTCTTTCGAAAAACGCGGGTTCGGGAGGAGAAAAAACAGTTTTTAATTGCCGATAAAACCAAAATTCCGGAACTGAGCATATGTAAACGAAAATGATAAGAAAAGCGCAGTTGTCTTCCGAGTGGACGGACAATTGCGCTTTTTTGTCTGAATAGCACCGGTAACAATCCGCCTCCGGGAGGAAAAATGCGGGGAATGAGGGCGAAAAGGCCGGATTCGAAGCCGAAGGGCGGGTGGCCGGATTCTTGCCATTGCAGATTGAACATGCTAAAATAAAATGATATTTATATTGAACTAAGTGTGCCTTGTGGGGAGGCAGAACGGAGGGTTTTTACAAATGGCCGCAAAGAGGTCCAGAAGAAAAAAGACAGTGCTTCCGCTGATTCTTATGCTTGCAGCGGTGGCTTTGATTATTGTGCTTGCAGGTGGATATTTCGTTACGCATTCGGAATCCGGAAGAGAGATGGACAAGAGAAGCTATTACGGAATCACCGGCGACAGTCAGGTCGCACTGATCGTCAATGACAAGGTTCTCGATACCTTCGGACTTGTGAAAAACGGTCGGATCTATCTCGATTACGATACGGTAAGCAGTACGTTTAACGGTGGCTTTTTCTGGGAGGAGGATGAACGGCAGATGCTGCTCACAATGCCTTCCGGTACGCTGAAATGGTCTGTAGACGAATCGGAGGAAGTGATTCTTATCGATGACACGATTTATATTTCTGCGGATTGTGTCATGGAGAACTCGGATATCGACATGGAGATTTTCGACAATCCGAGCAGAATTGTTGCAAGAACCAACTGGAAAAATATCGCTGCCGAGACCATGGTTGAGGATGCACCCGTCCGCTTCCGCGGCGGCCCGAAGTCGGAGATTCTCACGAGAGTAAAAGCCGGGGATACGGTGGTTCTCACTGCTCACGCAGATGACTGGTGTGAGGTTTCCACAGCGGACGGCTATATCGGTTATGTCAAAAAGAAACAGCTGAAAACGGCGCCGGCAGGCACAATCTCTCACACCACGGACAAGAAGTTCCTTTTCAAAAAGGTTATGGTTGATCACAAGATCAATCTGGCGTGGCATTATATCGGCTCTGTGGAGAACAATGCGAGTCTCGACGAAGTGACAGCCGGTGCGACGGGCTTGAACACCATCGCGCCGACCTGGTTCAAACTGGCCGATGAGAATGGAAATCTTATTTCCTATGCGACCGCGGATTATGTGACTGCTGCCCACAATAAGAATATGCAGGTCTGGGGAACTCTCCAGGATGTCTATGGAGACGGACTGAATATCGAGAATCTTCTCAAGAGGGAATCCGTCCGGGAGACCATCATCAACTCCCTTCTTCAGATCGCAGCGGAGACAGGAATGGATGGTATCAACGTAGATATTGAGACCATCGGTGCAGAAAACGTCGGGCAGTACCTGCAGTTCCTCCGGGAACTCAGCGTGGCGGCTCATGAACAGAATCTGACAATCTCCGTGGATAACTATGTACCGCTGTATACCACCTATCTGAACCGCCGGGAGCAGGCGAAGACCGTGGATTATCTCGTGATCATGGGATATGACGAGCATACGGCGGGCTCCGTCGAGGTTGGCTCCAATGCCTCGCTTCCTTTTGTAAAACAGGGAATCGAGGACACTCTCTCAGAGGTATCAAAGACACAGGTCATCAATGCCATTCCTTTCTATACAAGAGCATGGACGAAGCCGACATCCGACGAGGATCCGTCCAACATTGCCCTTGGAATGGATGACGCGGATCTCTGGGTACAGCAGAATGGAATAAAGACAGACTGGGACGCTTCTCTGGGACAGTACAAGGGCTCCGTTGAGACACACGAGGGAACCCTGAGTATCTGGCTTGAGGAAGAGAAGTCCATAGAGGAGAAGATGAAACTGATCAATTCCTACGATCTTGCGGGAGTTGCCGAGTGGAGGCTTGGCTTCGAGCGTTCCAGTGTCTGGGGAATTATAAATAAGTATTTGAATTCATAAGGGAGGAACAGATCATGTCAGACGGCGACGAACTCTTCAAAACCACCGCCTTCGGTGGTTATGACAAAGATGATGTTCAGGCGGAATTTCAGAGAATCAAGGATGACGCCTACCAGGAACAGCAGCGTCTGCAGGCCAGACTTGCGGCTGTAACCAGGGAACTTGACCAGACCAGGATTCGCCTGGAGGCCAGAGAGAGAAAATTGGACGAGATGCAGGAGACACTGGCCGCGAAAGACAAGGAACTCCAGGATATGGAGAAGACCATCCGGGAGAAATATCAGTCCTACGTCGACAATTACGAGACCATCGGAAGTCTGATCTACGAGGCAAAAATCCGTGCGAAACAGACGGATCGCGAGACCGAAGCCCAGAGACAGAGAGTTCTGGCGGACGCGCAGGCGGACGCACAGAGAATCCGCGAAGAGGCACAGGCAGAGGCGCAGAAAACTCTGGACGATGTGCAGCGTCAGGTTGATGAAAAGACCCGTGAGGGAAAGCTTCAGTACATTGCTGTACAGGAAGAACTCAGCAAGATTGTAGACATCTTCGGTCAGGTACAGAAGCAGTTTATGAATTCCTACAGGGATATACAGAAAATAGTCAGTGAAAATCCGGGTGATTCTTTTGAAGCACTGGATCCCTACGAGAATGGGGAGCCGGAGATGGAGAACCTTGAGATTTTTACGAGTAATGATGAGGAAGTGGAATAAGAAATGAGTCACGCAATCATAGCGCGGATGACAGAAGACTGCCTGGATATGGAGGCACTGAAAAAAGCCGGTGAGATACTGGCCGGCGGCGGCCTGGTGGCTTTTCCGACCGAAACAGTTTACGGTCTCGGAGGAAATGCCCTGGATCCGGAGGCGTCCCGCAGGATTTATGCGGCGAAAGGGAGACCTTCCGATAATCCGCTGATTGTGCATATCGCGGACTGGGACAGTCTGACTCCCATTGTAAGCAGGATACCGGAGAAGGCGAAGAAACTGGCCGATGCATACTGGCCGGGACCTTTGACCATGATTTTTGAAAAATCGGAGCTGGTGCCTTATGAGACAACAGGAGGATTGGAGACCGTGGCGGTCAGACTTCCGGCAAACAAAGTGGCGGTGGAGATGATCCGTCAGGCCGGAGGATATGTGGCTGCGCCAAGCGCGAATACCTCCGGACGCCCAAGCCCGACGCTGGCGTCTCACGTGGAGGAGGATCTGGGTGATCGGATCGATATGATCATCGACGGTGGTCAGGTAAATATCGGACTGGAGTCCACCATCGTGGACTTCACGGAGGAGATCCCCGTAATTCTCCGGCCCGGTTTTCTGAACAAAGAAATGCTGGAGGAGGTTCTCGGAGAAGTCCGGATCGATCCGGGCATTATGGCTGAGAACACGCATATACGGCCCAAGGCACCGGGTATGCGCTACAAACACTACGCGCCAAAGGCGGATCTCGCCATCGTCGAGGGCGCGCCGGCAGCTGTTTTTTCCAAAATCCGGGAACTTGTCCGGGAGGGAATTGCGAAGGAACAGAGAGTCGGTGTGATCTGCACGGAGGAGAGCCGGAGTGAATATCCGGAGGGAATCGTCCGATGCATCGGAAGCAGAGCGGATGACAGAACCATTGCCCGGCATCTGTACGAGATCCTCAGGGATTTCGATGCGGACGGTGTGGATGCGATCTACTCGGAGTCTTTCGAGACGCCCCGCATGGGCCAGGCAATCATGAACCGTCTGATCAAGGCGGCGGGGCACGAGGTAATCCGCGCGGGCTCTGAAGATATATAAGTCCGCGGAGAAAGAAGTAATAACCAGGTATTATCAGGAGGAATGAGAAATGTTAGCTTTAGGTTGTGATCACGGTGGATATGAACTGATGCAGGAAGTAAAGAAGCATCTCGATGAGCAGGGAATCGCCTACAAGGATTTCGGATGCTACAGTACAGAATCCGTGAATTACCCGGATTACGCCCACAAAGTCGGAGAGGCAATCCAGTCCGGCGAGTGTGAGCAGGGAATTCTGATCTGCGGTACCGGCATCGGTATTTCCATCGCAGCAAACAAGATGAAGGGAATCCGCGCTGCCCTTTGCAGTGACTGCTATTCCGCGCAGATGACAAGGGAACACAACAACGCAAACGTCCTCGCCATGGGCGGACGTGTGCTGGGAACCGGACTTGCACTGAAGATTGTAGATACCTTCCTTGCAACACCTTTCTCCGATGAGGACAGACATAAAGCAAGAATTGCGATGCTCGAGGACTAATCGGGCGAAGAACAGAAAGCCGATCCATGCAAGCCGGTGGAAGATTATGGAGAGCCTTCTCCGGCAGGCATTTGATGGATATGGAAATGGCGCGCAGAACGGCATTTCCCAAATTACATATATATCTAAAGACATTATTATGTCAGGTGAAAAGGAGACAACATGGCTAAAGTAACGATTATGGAACATCCGCTGATCAGACACAAAATTGGAATTATTCGTGAGACCCAGACGGGAACAAGGGATTTTCGAGAGATGATTTCAGAGATCGCAATGCTGGAGTGCTACGAGGCAACCCGCGATCTGAAACTTGAGGATGTTGAGATCGATACACCGATCACCAGAACAACTGTAAAAAGACTTGCAGGAAAGAAACTTGCGATTATTCCGATCCTGAGAGCCGGTCTGGGTATGGTTCCGGGTATGGAGACACTGATTCCTTCCGCAAAGGTTGGACATATCGGTATGTACCGTGATCCGGAGACGCTTGCTCCGGTTGAGTACTACTGCAAGCTTCCGGCTGACATTGAGGAGAGAGATGTATTCGTGGTTGATCCTATGCTCGCAACCGGCGGGTCTGCCATCGATGCCATCAACCAGCTCAAGAAACACGGCTGCAAAAACATCCGCTTCCTCTGCATCATCGCAGCTCCGGAAGGACTTGAGAATCTTCAGAAGGCTCACCCGGATGTAGATATCATTGTCGGTTCTCTCGACGAGAAACTGAATGAGCACGGATACATCGTGCCGGGTCTCGGTGACGCCGGAGACAGAATTTTCGGAACTAAATAATTGTTTTTTCTGCGGGGAATCCTTACGGGGGTGCCCTGCAGTTTTGTATGTGGAATAAAGGGGGAAATACATGTCGGATAAGAGAACGGATTATATATCCTGGGATGAGTACTTTATGGCTGTCGCCCGACTGGCGGGGATGAGATCAAAGGATCCGAATTCGCAGGTGGGTTCCTGCATTGTGAGTCCGGACAACAAGATTCTGTCCATTGGCTACAACGGCTTTCCGAGGGGCTGTTCGGATGAAGAGTTTCCCTGGAGCCGCGAGGACGAAGATCCGCTCCGTACCAAATATGTCTATGTCACGCACAGCGAGCTGAACGCGATCCTGAATTACCGGGGCGGAAGTCTGGAGGGATCAAAGCTCTACGTCTCTCTTTTTCCGTGCAATGAGTGCGCAAAGGCTATCATTCAGGCAGGAATCAAGACCGTGATTTATGCGGAGAACAAATACGAGGGTACGCCGGCTGTGACAGCCTCACAAATGATGTTTGCGGCGGCAGGTATCGAGGTTCGCAAATATAAGGCCACAGACCGGGTACTCGAGATAAAAGTCTGAGATAAAAGCGGATGAACTATTTCTGCCACGGCTGTGCTTCGGCAGGAAAAGGATGAGCCGCAAATGAGGGAGAATGCTTATGATTGATTACGCAGAGGGAAAAGGTTATCAGTATCATATACATACGAGTCCGGAGGATGTCGGAAAGTATGTGATTCTGACAGGGGACCCGGGGCGCTGTGAGAGGATTGCCTCCTATCTGGATCAGGCCCGGAAAGTTGCGGACAACAGAGAATTCGAGACCTGGACAGGCGAACTGGAAGGAAAAAAGGTGAGCGTCACCTCCACCGGAATCGGCGGTCCCTCCATGGCAATTGCCGTAGAAGAGCTTGCGCGCTGCGGGGCTGATACTTTTCTCAGGGTTGGGACCTGCGGCGGCATGCAGACGGAAGTGCTGAGCGGTGATCTGATCGTCGCCACCGCCGCCATTCGCATGGAGGGAACAACCAGAGAGTACGCACCGATAGAGTATCCGGCCGTGGCGGATTACCGGGTGGTTCGCGCGATGACCGAAGCCGCAGAAACCCTTGGCTACCGGTATCACACAGGAGTCGTTCAGAGCAAAGATTCCTTCTATGGTCAGCACGAACCTGAGAAAAAACCGGTGGGCTACGATCTGTTGAACAAATGGGATGCCTGGGTACGCTGCGGCGCCCTTGGTTCCGAGATGGAGTCGGCGGCATTGTTTGTCGTCGGCAGCGTTCTTCGCGCCCGTGTTGGTTCCGTCCTTCTTACCATCGCGAACCAGGAGAGGGCAAAGCAGGGATTGGACAATCCTCAGGTTCATGATATTGACGCCGCGGTCAGAGTAGCCGTCGAGGCCATCCGCCTGCTGATCCGAAAGGACGCAGATCGGTCTGCTGATTCACAGTGACTTTGATCAGGAGGGGATACCGATGACAAAAGAAGATTACAATGAACTGGCAGCGGCTGCGATCCGCGCCAGGCAGATGGCCTACGCACCCTACTCCCGCTTCCTTGTGGGAGCCGCCCTCCTCGACGGAGAAGGTCGAATCTGGACAGGCTGCAACGTAGAAAATGCCTCCTATCCCGCAGGTAGCTGCGCTGAGAGAAATGCCATCTGCAAAGCAGTCAGCGAAGGAGTCAGAGAAATCAAAGCCATCGCAATCTGCGGGGCACCCCAGAATCATTCAGAAAAGTCGGCGGCCCATAATCCATCCGCGCCCCCAACTGTCACCGCAGACAAAGGTGCGACCGACGAGAGCGTAGAATATCCCGAGTGTCCGCCCTGCGGGATCTGCAGACAGGTCATGCGGGAATTCGGTCGCCCGGATCTGGAGATCGTGCTGGTGAAGTCCGCACGGAAATATAGAGTGCTGACCCTGGAAGAACTCCTGCCCGAGAGCTTCGGGCCGGAGCATTTGTAAATCCAGCTGATCAGGTTTCAATGGAGTGTTTTTGGTGTAGATGAGTACCCGCGGCTGGGACAGAGTCATACAGCGCGAACGATAGGCAGCGAGCGATCGAAGCGCGAGCATAGCGCGTATGCTCTGGTTCAGCCGCTACGAATGAAGGAGGAGATGCAAATGAGGAAATATCGCCGAATCTTTTTAATCGTACTGGATTCCCTTGGCATAGGCGCCATGCCGGATGCAGACCGTTTCGGAGACGCCGGCGCAGACACCTTCGGGCACATTCTGGATGTGACAGGACCTCTTGAGATCCCCAATCTCCGCCGGCTGGGTCTTTTGAACCTTCATCCCTCAAAAGTGATGGCCGGTGTCGACAAGCCGGAGGGCTTGTATGCGCGGCTCAGAGAGTCCGGCAACACCAAGGATACTATGGGCGGCCACTGGGAGATGATGGGACTTCGGACGGAAAAACCCTTCAAGACTTTCACAGAGACCGGCTTTCCGAAGGAACTGATCGATGAACTTGAGAAGTGTTGCGGCAAAAAAGTTATCGGCAACAAGGCTGCCAGCGGCACAGAGATTCTGGAAGAACTGGCAGAGGAAGAGATCCGGAACAATTCCATGATCGTGTATACCTCTGCGGATTCCGTCCTGCAGATTGCCGGCAACGAAGAGCATTTTGACCTGGCGAACCTGTATCGCTGCTGCGAGATCGCCAGAGACCTGACCATGCGGGACGAATGGAAAGTCGGCCGCGTGATCGCCCGTCCCTACGTGGGAGAAAAGAAAGGAGAATTCGTCCGGACCTCCAACCGAAGGGATTATGCAGTCAAGCCCTTTGGACCGACGGCGATGGACGCCCTCAAAGACGCCGGTCTTGATGTGATCGCCGTGGGGAAAATCCACGATATTTTTTCCGGACAGGGAATTACAGAATGGATGCACTCGGACAGTTCCGTCCACGGAATGCAGCAGACAGAGGAGCTGGCCGGAAGAGATTTCCGCGGCCTCTGTTTTGTGAATCTGGTGGATTTTGACGCGCTCTGGGGACACAGGCGCGATCCCGCCGGTTACGGAAGAGAACTGGAGAAATTTGATGTGGAACTGGGAAAACTCCGGAAACTGCTGGGGCCGGAGGATCTTTTGATGCTCACGGCGGATCATGGAAATGATCCTACCTACAGGGGCACGGATCACACCAGAGAGTGCGTGCCTCTTCTTGTATGGTCTCCTGGAGAGATCCGGACAGGAGAACTGGAAGAACAGGACAGTTTTTCGATTATCGGGGCAACGATAGCAGAAAATTTTGGTGTAACGATGCCGGAAGGCACACAAGGAAAAAGTATTTTGATAAAAATGTGCCCCGTGTGACCGAAATTTCATGGGAACGGTAGTATAATAAGATCAACTACCGCAAAAAATTGAACAAAATCAACTACCGCGATTTTATGTTCAAATACAGGAAATTATTTTGTATTTCCTGTGTATATAAAAAACTTGATGTGAAAGGCTAACGTTACATGAGGAATCTCAAATTAAGGAAAATAGGAATCAGGATCACGGCACTTTCCCTGGGAATGTGGCTCGGCGCGCAGCCGGTGTCGGTTTTGGGTGAGGAACTGCCGTGGGTGAACAGTCAGGCTGCAGATGACCGTACAGTTGGCGATGCTGATGTATCGGTGAGTGCTGCCTCCACGTCTTCTTCCGCCATTCTTTCTGTTTCATCATCTGTTGCCACATATTCGGCTTCCAGTGTTCCGCTGGTGCCGGAGGAACTTTCGACGTCGTCGGGTTCATCATCTGCATCTTCCGTTTCGGAAGACGGTCTGTATCCGGCCAATGGAGATGGAGATGAGAATACAGACAACGGAAGGGCGGCACTGGCAGATGACGTTGCGGACGGGCTCGACGTTGTCGTTGTGTCCGAGGAGAACGCGTCTGTTGAGGCGCAGGCTTCCAACAATCTCAGGGAGAAGAAAACCAACGAAGAACTGCTGGCAGAACAGCACATTGTGGAAATTGCGCCGGTCGTCAATGACTTCCGCTTTTATCTTGTGGATCGTGTGGAGTCCTATGCCAGAGGCCAGGTGAGCGTCCGCGAGGAAATGTCGGATGAGGCGAGAGAGATCGGTGTGCTTCCGGATCTGGGTTATGCCTATGAACTCCGGGATGAGGGTAACGGCTGGATCTATATTGAATCCGGAACAGTCCGCGGTTTTGTCCGCGCAGAGCAGTTGATCCGCGGAGAGGAGAAGGCTGCTTTTGATGCTTCGTATGAGGCGGATGATGAGAACGGAGAGTCCGTCGTTGCAGGAGATCTTCACAGACCGGCAAAAATGACGGTAACCATGCGCGAGAACAAGGCCTACTTCCATATCCGGGCAACCGTGTATGACAAGGTTGTTCCAAAGGTATATGCCATCGCTCTGTCTGACGATGTGAATATTCGTGAGTCTGCCGACGACAGCGCAAGAATCGTTGGCACCATGAAGGCCGGAGCACTCTCCTACGTACTTGCGGCAAAGGGGCAGAAATGGGTCTATGTGGAGTCCGGGGATGTGAGAGGCTTTGTAAAGAGCAGCAAACTCCTTACCGGAAAGAAAGCAGATGCAGTCGTCGAAGAACAGGGGGAGGAGAATCTTTCCACTGCCTGCCAGCTCGTGGAGCCCAAAGACAATGAGGCGACTTATTTCACCTTCACGTCCATAAAAGAGGGAAGTGAGATCAATCCCGTCAGAGATGCGATTCTGAAGACAGCAACTTCCTGTATCGGAAACCCCTATGTCTGGGGAGGAACAAGTCTGACGAACGGCGCGGATTGCTCCGGCTTTGTACAGACCATCTACGCGCAGTACGGAATATATCTGCCGAGGGTTGCGGATCAGCAGTCTCAGGTGGGAATTCAGATTCCGGTGAGCTGCGCGGAACCGGGGGATCTTATTTTCTTCGCGAAAGAGGGCTACGTATATCATGTGGCAATCTACGCGGGAGACGGAAAAACCATAGAGGCTTTCAATTCTGAGAGAGGAATTATCGCGAATACCCTGGACACATCCAATGCTGTATGGGCGACAAGGGTGATCGGCGACTGATCGTATTAAGAATACAGTAACGGAACGGCAAGCCGCCTTCCGGTAATAAAAAAGAAACGGACGGATGAAATTTTCTTCATCTGTCCGTTTCTTTTTTGTGAAAACACTGCTGATCAGTGCTTCATCGTTTTTTATTTATCGTTGTTCATCTTTTTTACATCGTTTTTCATCAGGGCACGAACCTTCAGCGGAAGACCGAAGAGGTTGATGAAGCCGCTGGCATCGCGGTGATCATAGAGATCTCCGGTTGTGAAGGATGCAAGGGATGAGTTGTAAAGGCTGTAAGGAGAAGTTGTACCGTTCTTGATGATATTTCCTTTGTAGAGTCTCATCTTTACTTCGCCGGTAACGACTTTCTGTGTCTCGGCAACGAATGCGCGGATTGCCTCGGAGAGAGGTGTGAACCACTTGCCCTCGTAAACAGTCTGTGCGAACTGGCTGCCAAGTCTCTTCTTTGTCTCCATGGTCTCGCGGTCAAGAACCAGCTCCTCCAGCTGATCGTGAGCTGCCATAAGGATTGTTCCGCCGGGAGTCTCGTAGACACCACGGGACTTCATACCAACTACGCGGTTTTCAACGATATCGATGATACCGATTCCGTTGGCTCCGCCGATGCGGTTGAGCTCTTCAATGATCTCGGATACCTTCATTGCTTTGCCGTTCAGAGTCTTCGGAACGCCGGCCTCAAAGGTGATAGAGATCTCTGTATCCTTGTCCGGAGCTTTCTCAGGAGAAACAGAGAGGACAAGAAGGTTGTCGTAATTCGGTGCCTGAGACGGATCCTCCAGCTCCAGTCCTTCGTGACTGATGTGCCAGAGGTTGCGGTCACGGCTGTATCCTTTACCCATAGAGAAGGGAAGATCGATACCATGATCCTTGCAGAACTGGATCTCATCCTCACGGGAATCCATTTTCCATACTTCCGGCATACGCCAGGGAGCGATGATCTTGATATCCGGATCAAGAGCCTTGATACCAAGCTCGAAACGGATCTGGTCATTACCCTTACCGGTTGCTCCGTGACAGATCGCGGAAGCACCCTCGTTGTGGGCGATCTCAACGAGTCTCTTGGCGATCAGCGGTCTTGCCATGGAAGTTCCCAGCAGATACTGATGCTCGTATACGGCACCTGCCTGTACGCAGGGCATGATGTACTCGTCGGCAAACTCATCTACAACATCTTCAATATAAAGTTTGGAAGCGCCGCTGCTCAGGGCTCTCTCCTGAAGATTGTCGTCGGTCAGCTCTTCTTCCTGACCACAGTTTATGCACACACAGATAATTTCATATCCGAAGTTTTCTTTCAGCCACGGGATCAATGCAGTCGTGTCAAGACCGCCGGAATATGCAAGGACAACTTTTTCACTCATAGGTAAACCTCCTCCAGAATTCAGCTTGAATTCATATTGTTTTCAACGATTGTAACTATACAATATCCTGAGGCCGATTGCAAGTGTGAATGTATTTTTTTGAATAAACTTGCATAAAATATAAAACATGTGTATAATTATGCGCATCCAATACTTTACAGATGGACGAAATGAGCGTATCCTTATTTCGTGAGCCGGTAAGAGGGTTATTCGTTAATTTTTGCGGTGAGAACCGAAAAGAGTTTTTTTCTTCCGATAAAACACGAAGGCACGAAAAATGAGATGATTAACAAAAGAGATCTCATGCGAAAACGGCGTCTGTTAAAGTTTATACATAATAATGCATAATATCTGCGCGAGAGGGCAGATGAAGAAGTGAGGTGCGAAGAATTATGGAACTTGGAAATCTTGGAGTTACAGCAGCAAAGGGGTTTCAGGCAGCGGGGGGCTGTGCGGGAATCAAGAAGAACAACACAAAGGATATGGCGATGATTTACAGCACCGTACCCTGTGTGGCGGCCGGTACGTTTACGACAAATCAGGTGAAGGCCGCGCCGGTTCTCTGGGACAGACATATCGTATATGAGTGTGAGAAGGCCCAGGCGGTTGTGATCAACAGCGGTATTGCCAACGCGGCAACAGGAAAGGAAGGCTATGAGGCCTGCGAGAAGACGGCTGAGGCAGCCGGTGCTGCGCTGAAGATTCCGATGGATTCCGTTTTTGTCGCATCCACCGGTGTCATCGGAGCGCAGATTCCGGTAGATAAGATCACGGCGGGAATCGATATGCTGGTGCCGCTGCTCTCGGATTCCAGAGAGGCTGCAAGCGTCGCTGCCCATGCGATCATGACTACGGATACCAGATCCAAAGAAGTGTCGGTGACGGTGCAGATCGGCGGAAAAGACGTGACCATCGGCGGCATGTGCAAGGGAGCCGGCATGATCCATCCGAATATGTGCACCATGCTTTCCTTCATCACCACGGACGTGGCCATTACAAAGCCGCTGCTGCAGAAGGCACTGTCCGGCGTAGTTTCTGACAGCTACAATATGATCTCTGTGGACGGAGATACGTCTACGAATGACACCTGTCTGGTTATGGCCAATGGTCTGGCAGGCAACCCTGAGATCAGCGAAGAGGGAGAGGACTACCGGATCTTCGCCGGGGCTCTGGCCGAAGTCAACCAGGCGCTGGCAAAAATGATTGCCGGAGACGGCGAAGGAGCCACCAGACTTTTTGAAGTAAAAGTCATCCACGCCGAGAGCAAGGAGCAGGCAGTTACACTGGCGAAATCCATCGTAACCTCCTCTCTCACCAAGGCAGCGATCTTCGGAAGAGATGCGAACTGGGGAAGAATCCTCTGTGCCATGGGATATTCCGGAGCACCCTTCAATGTAGAGACCGTGGATCTGTACTTTGAGAGCAAAGCGGGCAAAATCCAGATCACGGAGAACAGCGTGGCCACTGACTACAGTGAAGAAGAGGCTACAAGAATCCTGTCTGAGGATGCGGTGACAGCCATCGCTGACATCAAGATGGGAGAGGAGCAGGCCACAGCCTGGGGCTGCGATCTGACCTTCGATTATGTAAAAATCAACGCGGATTACCGTTCATAAATAAAGGGGAGTAATTGAGTCATGGTTAATCAGAAATATCTTGATAAAGCAGAAGTACTGATCGAGGCGTTGCCGTACATCCAGCGCTTCAACAGAAAAATCATCGTTGTCAAATACGGCGGAAGCGCCATGATCGACGAGGAGCTTCAGCAGAATGTAATCAAGGATGTCGTTCTTCTGAAACTGGTAGGTTTCAAGCCGATCCTTGTACATGGCGGCGGAAAGGAAATCTCCCGCTGGGTCGGAAAAGTGGGCATGGAGCCGAAATTTGTGAACGGTCTGCGTGTAACCGACGAGGATACCATGGAAGTGGCCGAGATGGTACTGAACAAAGTCAACAAAGGCCTTGTGAGCATGGTGGAATCCCTCGGAGTCAAGGCCGTGGGACTCTCCGGCAAGGACGGAGGTCTCCTTCAGGTAAACAAGAAGTTCTCCAACGGCGAGGATATCGGTTATGTGGGAGAGATCAAGAACGTCAATCCACAGGTGATTCACGATCTTCTGGAGAAGGATTTCCTGCCCATCATCTGTCCCATCGGAACGGATGATTCCTATCATTCCTACAATATCAACGCAGACGACGCGGCAAGTGCCATTGCCGAGGCCATGAACGCTGAGAAGCTTGCGTTCCTGAGCGATATCGAGGGCGTGTATTACGACAAAGACGATCCATCCACACTGATCTCAGAGCTCACCGTTGCCGAGGCAGGGGGACTCATCGAGAGCGGACACGTGGCAGGAGGAATGATCCCGAAACTTCAGAACTGCATCACGGCCATTGAAAACGGCGTAAACAGAGTCCATATCCTTGACGGAAGAATTCCCCACTGTCTGCTTCTGGAGATCTTCACAAACAAAGGAATCGGTACGGCAATACTCAGGAACGAAGAGGAGAAATACAGCAATGAAAACAAGTGATTACATGAAGACCACTGACGAATACGTTCTTCACACCTACAACAGGTTTCCTTTTGTACTGGAAAAGGGAGAGGGCGTGCGTCTCTACGACACGGACGGCAAAGAGTATCTGGACTTTGCTGCCGGCATCGCTGTATTTGCCCTTGGCTATAACAACCCGAAGTACAGTGAGGCAGTGAAGGATCAGGTGGACAAGCTGATCCACACCTCCAACCTTTTCTACAACGTACCCATGGCCACCGCGGCAAAAAAACTGGCCGAGGCCTCCGGCATGTCGAAAGTCTTTTTCACCAACAGCGGTACAGAAGCTATTGAGGGAGCCATCAAGGCAGCACGTAAATATGCGTATCTCAAAGACGGGAGGACAGATCACGAGATCATTGCCATGAAACATTCTTTCCACGGCCGCAGCCTCGGAGCTTTGTCGGTGACCGGAAATGACCATTATCAGGAGCCCTTCAAACCGCTGATCGGCGGTATCAAATTTGCCGATTTCAACGATCTGGAGAGCGTGAAGGCCTGCGTCACAGACAAGACCTGCGCCATCATCATGGAGACCGTTCAGGGTGAAGGCGGCATTTATCCTGCAGAGCCGGCTTTCCTTGAGGGGGTAAGAAAACTCTGCGACGAGAAGGATATACTTCTGATCCTGGATGAGATCCAGTGCGGAATGGGACGTACCGGTCATATGTTTGCATGGCAGGAATACGGCGTGAAACCGGATATCATGACAAATGCCAAGGCTCTTGGCTGCGGCGTGCCGGTAGGCGCTTTTGTACTCAATGAGAAGGCAGCGTCCAAATCCCTTGTTCCGGGAGATCACGGAACCACCTACGGCGGAAACCCGCTGGCCACAAGAGCTGTAGATACCGTCTTCGATATTTTTGCCGAAGATCATATCATCGAGCACGTACAGGAGATCACACCCTATCTCGAGAAGAGACTGGATGAACTGGTGTCGAAATACGACTTCCTCTCCACAAGACGCGGAAAAGGTTTCATGCAGGGACTGGTGGTTGAGGGACGTCCCGTGGGAGAAATCATCAACAAGGCGCTTTCCAACGGCCTGATCATCATCAGCGCAGGCAGCAATGTGCTTCGCCTGGTTCCGCCGCTCGTCATTGAGAAGAGCGACATCGATGAGATGATCGAGAAGCTGGAGGCTTCCTTCTAATAAAGAAAGGATCTTTTGAAAAATCTGCTCAAAGATTCTACATGGCTGTCGGCATTTGCCGGCAGCTTTTTAAGTTTCACAGGAAAATACTTCGCAATTTCTATGAAACAAAACGATCCGCTTGCGGACTTTGTTACCGAAATTTGAAGAAAAAATACAGCGTGATTAAGAAATGAAATCATAGAGATTTCCGCAGACTTGTAATTGTTACAAAAATTCGATACAATAAGTAACGTCAGATATCACAGATCCGGAAAAAGAAAAATCCGGGGTGATACAGATGAGAAGAATTGTAAAATATATGAGCATACTCCTTGGAACGCTGCTCCTCTGTTCCTGTGGAAGTCCCTCCGTAATCTGCGTGTCAGAGACGGAGAGCTTTTCGGAGAGCGAAGGCGCAGATCGTGCAGCTATGGCCGATGGCAGTGAAAGCGGGGAAGAGACGGAAACCTACAGCAGAGAAACTGACTCGGAAAAACGTGCGGAGACGACCGGTGATAGCAGTGGAAATGCGCCGGCAAAGGCAGTGAGTGGAGGACAGGAATCTTCGGAGATCTATGTCTATGTTTGCGGCGCCGTGCAGAAACCCGGGGTCTATCAGCTTCCGGAAGGAAGCCGGGTCTTTCAGGCCATAGAGGCAGCCGGAGGCACCAGAGAGGACGCGGAGGATAAAGCGCTGAACAGAGCACAGATTCTGTCCGACGGTGACCAGATTATCGTCTACACCGCAGAAGAAATCCGGTCCGGACAGGCAGAGCTGTACGAACCCTCCGGCGTGACGAGTGGAGAGGGAGGATCTGCGGGGGAAACTTCAAGGACTTCGGAATCCGGGAGTAAGGTAAATATCAATACGGCCGGACCGGAAGACCTGCAGACACTGCCGGGCATCGGGGAAGCCAGGGCAGAGGCCATCATCCGTTACCGTGAGGAACACGGAAGGTTTTCCGGAATCGAAGAAATACAGAATATTCCCGGGATCAAACAGAAAGCTTTCGAAAAGATCAAAGACTATATCGAGGTATAATATGGCAAACAGAGTACTTGTAGTAGATGATGAGAAACTGATCGTAAAGGGAATACGTTTTTCTCTGGAACAGGACGGATACGAGGTGTCCTGCGCTTACGACGGAGAAGAGGCGCTGAACATGGCAAAGGAGAACACCTATGACATCATTCTCCTGGATCTCATGCTTCCGAAAATGAACGGTCTCGATGTCTGCCAGCAGATCAGAGAGTTCTCATCGGTTCCGATCATCATGCTCACGGCCAAGGGCGAAGACATGGACAAGATCATGGGTCTCGAGTATGGTGCGGATGACTACATTACGAAGCCGTTCAATATCCTGGAGGTGAAAGCCAGAATCAAGGCAATCCTCCGCCGGGCAAGAAAACCGGAGAAGGCAGAAGAGAAGACAAAGGTTGTTCAGGCAGGAGATCTGAAGCTTGACTGCGACAGCCGCCGGGTATTCATCGGCGATGGCGAGGTGAACCTGACAGCCAAGGAATTCGATGTTCTTCAGCTGCTGGTCTTCAACCCGAACAAAGTCTACAGCAGAGAGAATCTTCTGAACATCGTCTGGGGATACGAGTATCCCGGCGACGTGCGGACCGTGGACGTCCATATCCGTCGACTTCGTGAGAAGATCGAAGATAATCCAAGCGAGCCCCGTTACGTGCATACGAAGTGGGGCGTGGGATACTACTTCCAG
>JAIKXQ010000127.1 GCA_024684035.1 Eubacterium sp.
AATGGCAAAGAGTCCACAATCGTTTACCATCGTTTCTGGGCTAACTGCGATGTAGCTATCGCAATGGGTGTTTACGATCAGCTCTTCGGAGATGTTGAGGACGCTACACCTACACCTACAAAGAAACCTACAGTAACACCGGAACCGACAGATGAGCCGGCACCGACATTCATCCCTGAGGTAGTTAAAGTCGTTGGACGCAACCTTGAGCTCAAAGGTAAGATCGGTACAGTTGTATACGTTGATCTTCCTGAGGCAGTAAGAGAGGATGGAAACGCATACGGTATCTTCACACTCAACGGCGTTGAGACAAAAGTAATGTTCTCTGACTGTGAGACAATGCCTTGGAGCAAGGGCAGAACAGTCTATGTAGTTCCGATTAACTGCAAAGCAAAAGAGACAAACAGCAAGATCGACTTCAAGGTATACCTTTCTGACGGACGTCGTGCAAAACTGTACGATGATGACGGAGTAGCTCTTCCGACATACCAGTACACAGTTGCTAAGGTTTGCGATGCATACGCAAGCTCCAAGGTATATTCTGATGAGATGAAAGCACTTGCTTCCAAGATCAAGGATTACGGCATCTACGCTCAGGAGCTTCTGAAATTCAACAACTGGAGCCTTAAGCCGAAGGATGATCTGTCCGATGTAGACTACTCTGATCTTGAAGAGTATGAGGCAACAACGACAGGTACATGGGATGTTCCTTATTCTGTAAGCCTTAGCATCGTATCCGATACAACTCTGTCTATCGCATTCAAAGTTGATCCGGACGAGGCTGCTGATTACACTTACTACATCGACAACAAGAAGGTAAAAGCAGATATCGTTGGAAAATACGCTTACCTTGATCTCGTAGGCGTAAAAGCTCAGGAACTTGGAAAGGCTCATACCTTCAGAGTGGCAAACGGCACATCCTACTGCCAGGTAACTGCATCCGGACTTTCCTGGAGCAACTCTGTAATGAAGAACCCTACAGGTCTGAACACAGCAACAAAGAATATGGCTAAGTGTGTATACAAATACAACCAGGCAGCTGTTGCTTACTTTGACAGCATTAAGAAATAATAATTGTTGATTTGGCGTAAGCCGAACAGCAAACCCGAACGGGCACCGTAGAAATACGGTGCCCGTATTTTTTGTCTCATAGGAAATTGCTTCGCGTTCCCTATGAGACAAAACGCTCCGCTTAGATGCGCAGCTCGCAGATGGGAAGATCGCTTCGCGATTCTGCCCGCGCGCCTTTCGTCACCTGCGCTCACCGGGAGGAATGAGGAATGGGGAAGTCGAAGTCCGCTTGCGGACTTTGTTCTATATCTTAAAAGTTTATAAATTGAGGCAATTGTGACGATAATTCTAAAATGTAGAACAATTACCCGAGACCAATTGCCTAACAAAATTGAAAGGAGTAGCGAAAGACTTGTGTATAATGCACATATAATTTACTAAAAACATTGTAACTTTGAGCATAAGTGTGTATAATTAGTCTATATAGTCTGACCGGGAATATACCAGGCGATACCCAGGGAAAGGCTGGAGGTTTTTGTTTTTCTTATCATCCGGTTGGATTACTCAGCAGCACAAAATCCATAACAGGAGGGTGGTGAATTCATGATCGAGGAAACAGTGAAGGCGGTAAAGGAAGCAGAAGCCGGCGCGGAGAATATTATCGCAGAGGCAAAGCTCAAGGCCGCTGATTTGCAGAAGCGGGCAGAGGCAGACGTGTCCGTGATCCGTTCCGATACCGCGAAGGCGGCGCAGGAAGCTTATGACGAGCGGATGACGGAAGCCAGAAGTGTTGGCGAGAAGAAGCTTGCGGAAGCGGATTCTGAGACACAGAGGCAGGTCGAAGCTCTGAAGGCTGCTGCGGCAGAGCGTGAAGGATCGGCTGTTGACAAGGTTATTCAGACGCTGTTGTAAGCGCAGGAGGAGCTATGGCAATTGTAAAGATGCAGAAACTCAGCATCTGCGCGAATAAGCGGCACAGGAAAGAGATTCTTGAGACGATGCAGACCATGGGAATCATGGAGATGACACTGACGGATCTCCTTGATAACGAGGATCTGCAGATGATGGACACGCAGACCGCCAGATCGAAGTATGAGAAGCGTGCGGCGTCTTTTGATCAGGCAATCAAACTCCTGAAAACCTACGCGCCAGAGAAGGGTGGCGGAGCCGGTCTTTTCTCCGAGAAGAGAGAAGTAGACAGGAAACGCATGGCTGATGCTGAAGCCAACAGGCATCACTTTAATGTCGAGGCGGCAGATATTCAGCAGGCTGAGAAGAAAATCAATGAATGTATGGGAATTATCCTGAAGGACGAGAACATGAAGCAGTCCCTTGCTCCCTGGCTCTCCCTGGATATCCCGATGAGTACCACCGAAACGAAGAAGACAGCAGTGCTGATCGGCACGATGCCGGCGGCGGTTAATTCCCAGGCGGAGCTGTATGCAATCGCCAGCAGGGGGATTCCGGAGAGCGCCGCTGTCACAGCGGATGTTATATCGACAGGCAGTGAACAGACCTGTGTGAGTGTCATCTGTCTGAAGCGTGATCTTGAGAAGGTAGAGGAGAACCTCCGGTCGGCAGGATTCGCGAGACCCTCACAGCCGGTGGTCGGAATACCGGCAGATGAGATCCGCAAGCTGGACGATGATATCCGGGCACAGAAGGAAGCTGTGAAGGAAGCTGAGAAGCGAATCGCCGGATACGCTTCCGATCTGGAGAACTTCGAGATCATGTCGGATTACTACAGGATCCGCGCGGATAAGTACGCGATGCTGGGCAAGCTTCCCCAGAGCCGGAATGTATTCTTCATGGAAGGATGGGTTCCGGAGGCGCAGGCGGATCGGGTTGCGACACTTCTTTCCACGAAGTTCGGCGCCTTTGTCGAGCGGGAAGAGAAGAGACAGGATGAGATGGAGCCGACCATCCTGAAGAACAACGGCTTCGCGGATGCGGCAGAGGGAGTTCTTACTTCCTACGGACTGCCCCAGCACGGGCGGTTTGATCCCACGTTCATCATGTCAATCTTCTATGTGATCTTTTTTGGTATGATGCTCTCCGATGCAGGATACGGCATCATCATGGCTCTGGCCACAGGTATCATCATGATCAAACATAAGAACCTGGAGGACGGAATGAAGCGCTTCATGAAGCTCTTCTTCTTCTGCGGAATTTCCACAGCTTTCTGGGGCTTTATGTACGGAGGATTTTTCGGCGACGTGATCGATGTTGTCGCCCACACCTGGTTCAATGTCCCCTCTGATCAGGTGGTACTGCAGCCGTTGTGGTTCGCGCCTTTGAATGATCCCATGAGACTTCTGATCTGGTGTCTCCTCTTCGGAGTGATCCACCTCTTTGTGGGACTTGGCATCAAGGGTTATGAGGCCTTAAAGAACAAGGATTTCGTCGCTTTTATCTCGGATATCGTATCCTGGTATCTGTTCCTTGCCGGTCTGATCTTCATGCTTCTTCCGTCGGATCTGTTCCGCGGAATTTCCGGTATGGATTTTCGGTTCCCGGATTGGGTCGGTGCCGCGGCGAAGGGGTGCACCATCGCCGGAGCAGTGATTATTCTTCTGATGAGCGGACGGAGCAACAAGAATTTTATCATCAGAATTGCGCTGGGAGCCTATGATATCTACGGCGTTACATCCTGGCTCTCCGATGTACTTTCGTATTCACGACTGCTGGCTCTCGGTCTTGCCACCGGAGTTATTGCCAGCGTTATCAATATGATGGGCTCAATGTTCGGAAGCGGTCCGCTGAAAGTGATCATATTTGCGGTGATCTTCGTTCTCGGACATACACTGAATATTGCCATCAATGCGCTGGGAGCATACGTTCACACGAACCGACTTCAGTACGTTGAATTTTTCGGTAAGTTTTATGATGCGGGTGGCAAGCCATTCGTACCATTTAGATCTACAACCAAATACATCCATGTTAAGGAGGAAAAATAACTATGAGTTTAGGTATGGTTTTCGCACTTATGGGAGCGGCTTTTGCAACAGCATTTGCTGGATGTGGTTCAGCCTGGGGCGTAGGTATCGCCGGACAGGCAGCAGCCGGAGTTGTTTCCGAAGATCCTGAGCAGTTTGCCAAAGTACTTCTGCTTCAGCTTCTTCCCGGTACTCAGGGTATTTACGGACTTCTTGTTACATTCATTACTCTTTCCAGAATCGGAATTCTCGGAGGTACAGCTATCACCGATACATGGACCGGTATGCTTTACTTCTTCTCATGTCTTCCGATCGCCATCGTAGGTCTGGTTTCCGCATATCATCAGGGCAGAACTTCCGTATCCTGTATCGGACTTGTAGCAAAGAAACCGGATCAGTTCGGTAAAGCGATGCTGTTCCCGGCCATGGTAGAGACCTACGCCATCCTGGCACTCCTTATTTCTATCCTTGCAGTAACAGGAATCAAATAATTGTCGCTGACGGAGCATTCAAATAAAGGAGAACGGAAATGGCAGGAGTAGACAGTATTACAAAAGAGATCCTGCAGGAAGCCAGAGACAAGGCGGATTCCATTCTGGCAGAGACAAATAATGCCATCGACGCGATGAAGAAGGCGGCAAAGGCAGAGAGTCAGAAATCCGCAGATAAACTCGCCGAGAAGGCGGATGCAGATGCAAAGGCTTACGCATCCAGAATTGAATCCCAGATCGGGCTGCGTCGCAGACAGGCACTCCTGGAAGCAAGGCAGGAGATCATATCAGATGTGATCGAAAAGGCATACAGAAAACTGGATGCTCAGGATGACGCGTCATATTTTGAGATGATCATCAAACTGGTGAAGGCTAATGTTCGTCCGGCTGACGGTGAGATCATGATGACAGAGAAAGATCTGAAGAGACTTCCGGCAAACTTTGAGACGAAGATCAAGGAGATCGCCGAAGACCAGAAGGGGAAGCTGACCCTCTCCAAAGAGGCGGCGGATATCGAGAACGGCTTTATCCTTCGCTATGGCGGCATTGACGAGAACTGCTCTCTCAGAGCGATCTTTGATGATCGTATGAACGATCTGCAGGACGCAGTACATCACACGCTGTGGTGACACAGGGTGATTTAGGAGAACGAACGCATGAGTGATTTGGATTATGTATATGCGGTTGCGAGAATCCGTGTCAAAGAGAAATCACTTCTGAACGATGCGGATATCCGGCAGATGACCGGCATGAAGGACGAACGTGAAGTTCTGAACTTCCTGGCGGATCGCGGCTGGGGAGACGGAAGTACTCCCCCGGACGCAGACCGGATGCTTGCGACTGAGGAGGAGAAGACCTGGAAGCTGATGCACGAACTGAAGATCAGCCCGCAGGTATTCGAAGTCCTGTCCTATCCGAAGCTGTATCATAATCTGAAAGCCGGTATCAAGGAAATCTGCACATCCGACAGGCACGGGAATATTTTCTACGAGATGGACCGGTTCGGCGGAGCCGAGATGGTCAAGGTTCTTGAGGAGAAGAACTTTGCTGCGCTGCCGGCGCATATGAGAGCCGCAGCAGAGCGGGCGTATGACGTGATGCTCACGACGAACGACGGGCAGATGTGTGACGTCATTGTGGACCGGGCGTGTATGATGGCCTGTCTGGAGGCCGGCAGAAAGTCAAAGAACAGGCTGCTGAAAGATTATGAGGAGTCAACGGTTGCGGTGACGAATATCAAGATCGCTGTCCGCTGTATGATTACCGGAAAGAGCATGGCATTCCTGAAAGAAGCCCTTGCACCCTGCGGCGCTTTTGATGTAAACGCGCTGGCGCTTGCGGCGACCAAGGGAAGAGATGCACTTTACGAGTATCTGGAGGGACACGGTTTCAGTGAGGCTTCTGAGGCATTGAAGGAGTCGCCATCAGCGTTCGAGCGCTGGTGCGACAACCGGGTGATTGATACGATTCTTCCGCAGAAGATGAACAGTGTGTCTGCGGGACCTGTGATCGCCTATTATCTTGCCAGAGAGAACGAGCTGAAAAACGTGAGGATTATCGTCACAGCCAAGGCAAACGGCTTTTCAGAGGACAGTACCCGGGAAAGGGTAAGGAAGACATATGGTTAAGATAGCGGTGATGGGGGATTATGACAGCATATACGGCTTTGCCGCACTGGGGCTGACGATCTTCCCTGTAGATACTGATAAGACGGAAGAGGCAGCGAAGACACTCCGTAATCTGGCCGAGAACGACTTCGGCGTCATTTACATTACCGAGAGCCTTGCCGCTGACCTTGAGAAGGAAATTAGCAGATACGAGGGCAGAATCACACCGGCGATCATTCTGATTCCGGGCGTAAGAGGTAACACCGGTGCAGGTGTCCTTCAAGTGAAGAAGTCCGTCGAGCAGGCGGTCGGCAGTGACATCCTGTTCGGTAACGATGAGTAACCAATGGCTAAAGAGAGGAGATCCGTTTAAGAAATGAGTACAGGTACAATTAAAAAAGTAGCGGGACCTCTGGTCATTGCCGAGGGAATGCGCGATGCGAATATGTTCGACGTTGTACGTGTAAGCAGCGAGCGTCTGATCGGCGAGATCATTGAGATGCACGGAGACCAGGCATCCATTCAGGTATACGAGGAGACACAGGGTCTTGGACCCGGCGAACCGGTTGAATCTACCGGTGCTCCTCTGTCCGTTGAGCTGGGACCTGGCCTGATCAGTTCTATATATGATGGTATTCAGCGACCGCTGAATAAGATTATGGAGGCGACACAGAGTAATCGTCTGAACCGTGGTGTTGAGGTTTCCGCTCTCGACCATGAGAAGAAATGGGACTTCAGGGCGACGGCAGCTGTAGGGGATGAGGTTGAAGCCGGTGACGTGATCGGTACAGTCGAGGAGACCCCGGTTGTTACCCAGAAGATCATGGTTCCCTACGGTGTCAAAGGAAAGATCAAGTCCATCACTTCCGGCTCCTTCAATATTGACGAGACGGTAGCGGTTGTGACAACCGACAAAGGAGATGTGGATCTTACCATGCTCCAGAAGTGGCCGGTGCGTAAAGGACGTCCGTATGCGGAGAAGCTTCCGCCGGATGAGCCCCTTGTCACAGGTCAGCGTGTCGTCGATGCCTTTTTCCCGATTGCCAAGGGCGGAGTTGCGGCTATTCCGGGACCTTTCGGTTCAGGAAAAACCGTTACCCAGCACCAGCTGGCGAAGTGGGCAGACGCGGACATCGTAGTATACATCGGTTGTGGTGAGCGTGGAAACGAGATGACCGATGTACTGAACGAGTTCCCGGAGCTGAAGGATCCCCGCACAGGCGAGTCCCTGATGAAGAGAACCGTTCTGATTGCCAATACATCGGATATGCCGGTTGCAGCCCGTGAGGCATCCATCTACACCGGTATCACGATCGCGGAGTACTTCCGTGACATGGGATATTCGGTAGCTCTGATGGCAGACTCCACATCCCGTTGGGCCGAGGCTCTTCGAGAGATGTCCGGACGTCTGGAAGAGATGCCCGGTGAGGAAGGCTACCCGGCTTACCTGAGTTCCCGCCTTGCGCAGTTCTACGAGCGCGCGGGCCATGTGGTGACGCTGGGGAGCGAAGGCCGCACGGGCGCCCTGTCCGTGATCGGCGCGGTATCCCCGCCCGGCGGCGATATCTCCGAGCCGGTTTCCCAGGCGACACTCCGGATCGTGAAGGTATTCTGGTCCCTGGACGCCAACCTGGCCTACCAGAGACATTTCCCCGCCATCAACTGGCTGACCAGCTACTCGCTCTATGCCGATTCTCTCGGCGCGTGGTTCAATGAGAACATCGCCCGCGACTGGACGACGCTGCGCGGGCGCATGATGAGCCTGCTGTCCGACGAGGCGGCGCTGGACGAGATCGTCAAGCTCGTCGGTA
>JAIKXQ010000109.1 GCA_024684035.1 Eubacterium sp.
CTCCCCCTGCTCATAGCAGGCGAGCAGGCGGTTCCAGGCGTTCCGGACAATTTCCAGGTAGTCGTTTCCACCCATGTCACTTCTTGCTTTCCTGGCGCACTTTTCATCTCCTCCGGAAGCGAAGGCGTCGCCGCCTTCGACGATGACATCCACGAAGATATTGGTTCCGCCTTTTGACGGAGAGTAGCCCTTATCCAGTTCTGAGTGAAGGTTTATCAGATCCACTTCCTTTTTCGTCAGAGGAAGTACCGTCGGAACGGAAGTGTACCAGGGATTATCCGTCAGTGACAGTTCCGCATGCCGGATCACTCCCAGAGAAATCGCCCGGTCGATATGACCTGCGCCTTCTCTCCCCACTTCGTCTGTACACTGATACTCAAAGGCCTGGGTTTTCAGAAAACTCAGGGTGGAGCCCAGATAGCGGCGGGCGTACCCGGTATAGTCTCCATCTGCTTTCTCCCACATTTCCTCGTAGGCCGCCGGAGCCATCTCCGGCATCTGCTTTCCGTTAAAGGAGAAGGTTGAATAGAAGCCATCCTCCTTTGTCCGGATAAAGGCGTCCGGACCGTAGGACATGAGTACAACGCCTGCGTTGCTATATGCATAATCGATAAGTTTCAGAGCCGCACAGAGCTTGTCGGGATCGTCTCCCACGCCGGCGGCGGATATCGCCCAACCGAAGGACTTGACACTACGCCAGGATTCGGTAAACCGCATGTATCTGCCCCCCTGCGTGCCATCCATCCATTTTGCCACCGGAGGAAGCACCGCCATGTACTTCTCCCCGTCTTCGACCTGCAGCTTCGTCCGATTGTAAACGGTCTGAGTCTGATTGTAATCGTAGTGCATGAAGCCCGCATCGTTCTCCAGCATCTCCGCGCTGGTCATCTCTGTCCCGGTGAGGAAGGATTCGGAAATCAGCCCCTCCAGAGCAAGGTCGTGCATGCGGTTCAGTGCCTCATAGGTGCCGGCTTCCTGACGGGCATCCCGGAGCTCTCCGTCTGCATCGAGGAAGAGATATTCCTTCCGGGAGTCCAGTCCACGCACACCGAAGAGCTGCCCCGCCAGCCGCCACATATCGCAACGGCGCTGGTTGTCGCCGTCATTCCTGGTAAAAATCCCCTGAACCTTATCTGTTCCGTTCAAAGTCTGCGAATTCGCGGATATACAGCGGAGCAGAGCCACCAGCTCATCCGCGTCCCAGGCGGCGTTCTGCCCGACGAACAGATCGGAGCGCTTCGTCCCGTAATAACCGCCATAGGTTTCATCGATATACCGACGCAGCAGGTTGACGGCTTTCACGCCGTTCATTGGGCCTGTCTGATTCATCTTCTCGATAATATTTCCGAAGGCATCGTAATTCTTGCTGATCTTGTCCCGCCGCTTTCCCTCGGGACGCACCACCGTCACTTCGACGCTTCCGGATGTAGGCATATAGGGACTGTAGTAGAAGTCTCCGGTTTTCCCGAAAGAGTTTGCCGTGAAAATCCCCTCTCCGTCCAACAGTTTCTGCACCCAGTCCACGCGCATCAGAGGCATTCGCTCGATGTCGTCCACTCCATCGAAGTATGGGGCAAAATAGATAGCGCCGATATCTGTATTTCCCGTCACGGACAGCCGGGCCACCGGATATTCGTCCAGCTTTGTCCGGAAATTCGGCATCAGATCCATATACCTGGACAGATCCACCAGCTGTCCCATCTCACCCAGAGCGGTCAGAGCGGCGGCGTTTCCCACCACCAGATCGACTTCATCGAACTTGTCCCGCCAGTACCCCAGTTCACTCTCCACAGGATTTCCCCGATACTTATCCTCGATCCGGATATTCAGACGTTTCTCCACTTCCGCCCAGGTGGGTTTGAGATCTCCCGCGTAATAAGTCTTTCCGTCAGCCAGGGTCACCCCGTCTTTCGCCGTATCCTCATCAAAACTCAGGCCTGTCTGCGGCGAATTATAACCGGTGGCCATTCGCAGTACAGTTCCTTCCGGATATTGGAGTTTCTCCGGAAGTTCCTCCTGGGTCGGGACATCCCCCTGTGGAGAATCCATGGTCTCCGTACCTCCCACAGGCTGGTACATGGCTCCCGGAGAAGGATCATAAACCGCCCCTGCGCAGCCACTGAGGAGCGCCGCGGACAGAAGTGCTGTGATAATCATTCTTTTTTTCATCTGATCTCCTGCTCTCTCACTGCACCGATTGCACGATTTCGGATTTCTTTATACCGTTTCTCCCGAATCTGCGTTTACGGATTCTCCCAGGTCTTTGTCTCGAAGAACCGGTCGATGGAGGCGATAATCTCCTCCCTGGGCTGGGATTTGAGCAGATACCCTTCCGGCCGGAGATGCACGACACGCATGACGCTGTCACGGTCATTCCGGCCGGTAAGAAAAATAACCGGTATGTCCGCGGAGTTCGGCTCGCTGCGGATCATCTCCAGCACCTGTACGCCCGATGTCACCGGCATGTCATAGTCCAGCAGAATGAGATCCGGCTTGTGAGCGGCCAGATAGGTAATGGCCTGCATCCCGGACTTGGTGGCAGTGACCTGGTATCTGCCACCAAGCCAGCTCTGCATAGCCTGGAGAAAAAGAGCGTCGTCGTCCACCATCAGAACGTGTTTCGCCGGTTTCTTCTGCCCGGCGCCGTTCACCAGATTTCCGACTTCCCCGGCGACGTTTTTCATATTAAAGGGCTTCCGGAATTCCCGTGTGATCAGCTCCGCGGGTATCGTCTTGCGTATTTCCGCCAATTCCTGTTCGCTGCCCATGACGCATAAGAGTCTTTTCCCTCCGGAACATAGTTCCTTCAGGCACACCGGAAGCTCCGGTTTCCCATAGACATAGTCCCCAGCCAGAAAGATCAGCACCTTTGCCCCCTTCGTCTCCGGTTTGATCTTCTCCGGCGAAGGCTCCGCCTGGGCGATGTCAATCTGCAGTTCTCCAAGAAGCCTCTTCAGTGTATTTGCCATCAGCGCGTTTCCGTGATTAATCAGAAGTACCTTTCCTGCCATACCTGTCGCCCTCCCTGTATCCATGTAGAATATGGATCTCTATCAGCACTTGTAAACGTGTCCTTCAACCTGGCCTCATGCATAGTCCCGGAGGTCAGTCTGTTCCTTCCCTTTCCTGCAAAAGTTCCGTCACCTTATCCCAGTCAAAGGTATCGACGGCGTGTCTCACCTTCTCTACCCGCTCTTTCTCCTTAAGTGGCAGGCGGTAGCCCGCCAGAAAATCGAAGACATAAGCCGCGCTCCGGGCATCCATGCCGGCGGCAAAACCCTTCAGTTCTTCATAGGCCTCCGCGAGTTCGTCTTCCGAGATCTCCGGAAGAGATGGATCCTCTTCCTCCTCCCCGGAGTCCACCAGTGGCGCGAGATCTTTGCAGAGATTCCGGATCCGTTCCAGCAACTCACCGATCTCATCGCCAACCGCGGCAGCATTCCCTGCCTTTCCTGCAAATTCCAGCTTTTCTGCCAGAGCACCGATTCCTTCCGCCCCGATGGCCCGGGACAGGCTCTTGATGGCGTGCACCTTGACGGTGGTATTGTCCAGATCTTCCTCTCCCCAGAGTTTCCCGATCTCATCCACAGAATCCGGGGCGTTCTTTGCATAGATGGTAAGTGTCTCCAGGTAACTCTCCACATCTCCGCAGTGAGCCAGCCCGCTCTCCACCTCCAGTTCCGCAACGCTTCCAAGCCAGTCCGGAAGCTCATGAAGGCTCTCTTCTTCTGCAAATTCTGCTCCGTCGCCGGAACGAACCTCCGTCATGACCACCTTTTCCTTCGGAAGATAGCGTATCATCATCTCCTCCAGTTTCCCGGCGTCGATGGGCTTGGACAGATAGTCGTCGAAACCTGCCGCCAGATACTGTTCCCGTGCGCCGGAGATAGCATTGGCCGTCAGACAGATCGCCGTGGTGTGAAGGTTCGGATTCTGCTCCTCTCGCCGAAGTTCCTGAAGGGTCTGTATGCCGTCTTTTTCCGGCATCATGTGATCCAGGAAAATCAAATCGTACTTTCGCTCTCTGGTGTGTTCCAGACACTCGTCGCCGCCACCGGCCGTGTCGATCTGCACACCGGTCCGCTTCAAAAGGCTCTTGAACACTTCCAGGTTCATGGGTGTGTCATCCGTCACCAGCACTACAGCCTCCGGCGCGGTAAACTTCTCCCGGTACTTCTTTCTTCCGGTGACGGAGGCGCGGTAGGCCTCCGCGTAGTCTCCGATTTCCTCCCAGCGGACCACTCTCTGTCTGATCCCAAAGGAGAAGGTGGATCCCTCGCCGTAGACGCTTTCCACTTCCAGGCGGCTTCCCATCATCTCCAGAAGCCGCTTCGTGATGTTCATGCCGAGGCCTGTTCCCTCGATGTTGCGGTTCCGCTTCTCTTCGATTCGTTCAAATTCCGAGAAAAGCTTGTCCACGTCCTCGGCCTTGATGCCGATGCCCGTGTCCTTGATCCTCACTTTCAAAAGGACAGCATCCGGTTCTTCTCCGATCCGCTCGTAACCCATGGAGAAGGTGACGCTTCCTTTTTCCGTGTATTTCGCGGAGTTGGTGAGGATATTCGTGATGACCTGCCGGATCCGCACCTCGTCTCCGTGCAGAAGCCTCGGCATGGTCTCATCGATATCGAGCTTCAGTTCCAGTCCCTTGTCGTCCATCCGGGTCTGGATCATGCTGACCAGATCGTTGATCACGGAGGATAGATCATAGTCCACCGGAAGAATCTCCATCTTCCCGGCCTCGATCTTGGAAAAGTCCAGGATGTCATTGATCAGTCCCAGAAGGGTGGTTCCCGCCGTCTTTATATTACCGGCGTAGAGTAGAATATCTTCGTCGTCGCACTCCCTCAGAATCATCTCATCCATACCCAGCACGGCGTTGATGGGCGTCCGGATCTCATGGGACATATTCGCGAGGAAATGGGATTTCGCCTGATTCGCCTCATCCGCTGCCTCTTTCGCCTCCTTGATCCTCTCATACTGCTTCCGGATGATCCGGTGGGAATTACTGGACATCCGCATGCCAAAGGCTATGGAAAAAACAAGGAAGCCGGAGGTGCAGAGAATCGTCCGAAGGAGGAAATCCCGGACGTAATCCCCCAGGCTTTCCATGGATACGTCCACACAGGCGTAAGCCACGCAGTCTCCCTGGGCGTCACAGATAGGCTGATATACCGTGAGCAACCAGCCGTAGGAATCTTTACTCTCCACCGGTGGCAGATTTCTCCCGGCCAGCAGCCGCTCAAGATAGGGCTCAAACACCGGATCGATTGGAATCACAGAGCCCGGATCATCCGTCGGTTCTCCCTCCGGCACAGCGTCAAAGACCACATGACTCCCGTCTTCCTGTACGTCGTATACATAGACATATTCCAGGTAGGGAGTGTTTTCCCTGATACCCTGAAGGACACTTTTCACATCCGCATAACTCTGGGAATTGTAGCCAAGTCTCTCATAGGTTTCCACAAGTCGCGGATCTACGGCGTTCACTACCTGCTGTGCTGCTCCAACAGCAACGTCGATGCGCTCTTTCCTTGCATTTTTTGTGTAAAGGGCGACGCCGATCCAGGCGCAGATTCCCGCAAGGGCAACCGCCTCCACTGCCAGCATAAAGAGCATGCGACGGTGCCTGCGGCTCATATCCAGCCGTTCCACGTCATCCTGATTGTGAATATTGCGGATCATCTCCCGGATCCGCAACGGCACCAGATGAACGATGAACATTGCCACCGGCACCGATACAAACTTATCCACGAAATTGAGCAGCAGGTTCATCAGCATCAAAGTGAGAAATTTCCCGGTTTTCGACCAGTCAATGATGCGATCCAGATAAGGAATGGATACAAAGTTTACGCTGATGATGGTATTCAGACTCCAGGCGATGAGGCCTCCCAGAACACCGCAGATCAGGGAAATCGTCAGCGCAAAAATAATCCAGCCGCCTTTTTTGCGGAATACATTCCTGCCGATCATGCGGGAGGCGCTGATGGCGATACATACATTCACGATGGAAAAATAGATGGCGATATTGCTCACCGGTATACAGATAACACTGGAAATGAGGGCTGTTCCGATGGCAGCAAGGGGATCACAGATCAGTGCCACTACAATCGTTCCTATCGTATCCAGATACAGCGGCAGCCCCAGCGCATGATTCAGCAGGGAAAGCAGAACATTCAGTGCGATGCCTCCCAGTACCACCAGATTCCTCGCCAGCCTGGCCGGGTCAAGACTCACTCCTGACTGCCATTTCCAAGTTTTCCGCATAGATGCCCTCCTGCCGTAATTTCTTATTATCTCTGCACACAGAGACCGATGTTCTGTTCCACAGCTCCTACATCTGATGTATTTCTGAGCACAGCTTCCGAATGCGGGCAAGGAGTTCTTCCAGCCTCGCCCCCAGAGCTTCCGCGTCTCCCGCTTTGCCGGCCTGCTCCAGCTTTTCCGCCAGGTCGCCGATACTCAGAGCCCCGATACAGCGGGACATGCTCTTGATGGCGTGCACTTTCACCGTGGTATCTGCAAGGTTTCCGTCGCTCCACAGACTATGTATCTCATTCACCGCGACGGGCGCGTTCGCCGCATAAAACCGCAGGGTATCCATGTATTCCTCTTCCGTTCCACAATACCGGAGTCCCTCTTCGATCTGAATCTCTCCGGTCTTTCTCAGACTTTCGAAAAAATTCCCGTTCCCCGGCACCGGGGACTTCGCATCTCCATCCACCGTCAGTGCCATCTCTGTATGACCGGCCCATGCTCCCGATCCTTGTTCCTCCGTGAAGGTCCACAGCCGGTCGCTTCCCTGCCAGATGTGAATATCAGCCCGCCTCTCATTCATGACGAAATCTTCATCTTCATCAATCATGGTCAGCAGCACCTTCGCAATATCCGGATCAAACTGCGTTCCGGAACAGCGCAAAATCTCCGCACGGACCTCCGCCTGTTCTGCCGGCTTTGAGTAGGTTCGGGTGGAAGTCATTGCATCGTAACAATCCGCAAGGCAAATGATCCTTGCCGCTTCGGGTATATTTTTTCCTTTAAGTCCATCCGGATATCCTGTGCCATCATAGCGCTCGTGATGAGACCTTGCTCCCATGGACAGCTCCGGCATCTCCGTGATGAAACTCAGGATCTCGCTTCCGGTGACGGTGTGACGCTTGATCCTGTCAAATTCCGAATCCGGAAGTTTCGAAGTCTTATTGATGAGCTCCTCCGGAACTCCGATCTTTCCGATGTCGTGCAGCAGTCCCATCTCATAGATGCGTTCCTGCTGGGCGGGACTTTTGCCCATACGCCGGGCGATCTCCGCCGAGTATGCGGCCACTCGCTCAGAATGTCCGCTGGTATAGTGATCCTTGGCATCTACCGCCTTGGAGAGCGCAAGCATCATTTCGCGGGTCAGGTGTTCCGCCCGCAGAGTCTGATGTCTCACCTCACTCCTCAGATTCCTCTGCAGATGATCCAGGGCAATGATCCTCTGTGCTCTCTGCAAAAGAACCTCCGGTACAAAAGGCTTCCTTATAAAATCCGACGCGCCGCCCCGGAAACACCGGATCTCCGCGTCTCTGTCACTGGCGCCGGTGATAAACATTACCGGAATCTCACAGGTCTCCGGATTCTCCCTCAGTGCACGGAGCACCTCGAAGCCGCTCATATCCCCGAGATTGATGTCCAGAAGGACCAGATCAGGTTTCAACTCCGCCGCTTTCTTCGGGGTTCCGGCACCGCTGTTGCAGGAAGAAACCTGATAGCTGCTTCCGAGAATTCTGGCAGCGAGCATACAGATCACAGGATCATCATCCGCAATCAGAATCATTGACTTATCCGCAAACAGCGAGGGGACAGATAGCTGCGCCCCGGATTCCGGAGGAAGCAGTTTCTCCTTCGGAAGATACCACAACAGGATTTCCTCCAGCCGGGCCGCGTCGATGGGCTTGGTTAGATAATCGTCAAAACCCGCCTTCAGATACTGCTCTCTGGCACCGGAGATGGCGTTGGCCGTCAGGCAGATCACCCGGGTCTGCCGGTTCGGATTCTCACTGTCGGCGCGAAGCTCTGCAAGGGTTTCAATTCCGTCCTTCTTCGGCATCATGTGATCCAGAAAGATCACATCATATTTGTTCAACCTGGTAAGCGCCAGGCACTCGTCTCCCCGGGTGGCCGTGTCAATCTGCACTCCGGTTCGCTTCAACAGGTTCTTGAAAACCTCCAGGTTCATAGACGAATCGTCCGTCACCAGAACTCTGGCAGACGGCGCCGTAAACTTCTGTTTATATTTTTTCCTTCCGGCGATAGCTACCCGATAGGAAACTTCGTAATCCCCCAGTTCCTCCCAGCTGACAACATCCTGCTTCAGACGGAAGGAAAAGGTGGAGCCCTCGCCGTAGATACTGGACACTTCCAGATGGCTGCCCATCATCTCCAGAATACTTCTGGTGATGTTCATGCCAAGGCCTGTTCCCTCTATGTTTCGGTTTCTTTTCTCTTCGATCCTCTCAAACTCGTGGAAGAGCTTCTCCAGGTCCTCCTTGCGGATACCGATCCCCGTATCTATGACCGATACCAGTATGTACACCTTATCCGGCTCCTTCCGGATTCTCTCGTAGCCCACGCGGAAGGTAACGCTCCCCTTTTCCGTATACTTTACTGCGTTGGTGAGAATATTCATGATGACCTGCTTGATGCGTACCTCATCTCCGTGGAGAAGCTTGGGCATATTCTCCGAAAAGTCCAGTATCAGCTCCAGTCCCTTGTCTTCTGCCCTGGACTGAATCATATTTACCAGGTCATTGAGCAGGGAAGATACGTCGTAGTCCGCCGGAAGAATCTCCATTTTTCCTGCTTCAATTTTCGAGAAATCCAGGATATCATTCACAAGCCCCAGCAGCGTATTTCCTGCCCGTTTAATGCTGTCTGCGTAGGCCTGGATCTCCGGATCATCGCTCTCCCGCAGGATCATCTCATTCATGCCCAGCACTGCGTTGATCGGCGTCCGGATCTCATGGGACATATTCGCGAGAAAGTGGGATTTTGCCCGATTCTCATACTCAGCTTCTTCCTTGGCCTCCTTTGCCGCATTCAGATCCAAAAGAACAAATATGTACAGAAGAACAGCCATTCCAACGATGGAAATCGTCGTCAGCGAAAGTCCGTAGATAAAAAACTGCAGAATAGAGAATACGAAGGGGACAAGGGTAAACAAAAACAGGGAAATCCGTACGATGCGGCTGAGGCTCTTCCCGTATTTTATAATGACGGAGAGCTGAATAAGCAGCGCCGCGATAGGAATGATGAAGCTTACAACCGCTCCGGAAGCACGGCTGTAATGATTCGTAGCGTCAAAAGTATAATAAAATCCGGTATAAAGGTTTGCCACAACGAAAATCTCTCCGATCCCCGTCATAATATAGACTGCTTTCAGTCGTTTCGGCGGATACGAAAGACCGCCCTCATGTATAAGGAGATCCGATAGATACAGGTTGAACGCGCAAACGATGAAAAGAGTCAGAGCGAATACGGAGAAGTTGCTGATCCGGACCATCCACCAGCCCAGCTCGCTCACATCTCCTCTATAGATATAGGCATATCTGTCAAAGATCAGCATGAGCATGGCGCTGGTCTCAATGAGCATCAGTGCAGCTTTTCTTCTTCTGGACAGGGATCCGGTGATGAACGCAAAAAAGGTGATGATCCCGCAGATACTGCACAGCGAAAACATAACATTCAGTTGGGCCGATCTCAAAAATTCAAACATTTTTCCGTTCTCCGTCCGACAGTTATTTTTCTTTCATATATGCAGAAAAATCACAGACCTCATATTCTGTAATTTCCGTATCTCACAGGCTCTCATATATCCACGGTTGTATTCTCTTGTATATAAAGTATATCAACCATAATTATACTTCGCGCGGAACGGAATAGCAAACATTCCCCTCGGGTGGATTTATTCATTTTTTCGAATCATTTTTTATTTGATTTTTCCGGAATTTGTGATATTATATTACAGGATTGCTTTTGCGCTTTAAAGTGTAACGGTTTAAAGTTTTACGCTTTTATGTATAAAAGTAATCCATGACTACTATTTTCAGACATCCGGGTATTATTCTTATCTATATTGTTATATTATAATCTGGATGTCATACGTTCACGAAGTGATCGCATGATCATCCGAAATCATTATTAAGAAGGAGAACTATCACTTATGGAAATGCAAATGAACTTCATCCGGAAACTCCCGACACCGCAGGAACTGAAGCAGGAATTTCCGCTCACTGAGAATATAAAGAAAATCAAAGAAGAGCGTGATCAGATCATCGAGAACATCTTCACAGGAAAAGACGACCGTTTCCTTCTGATCATCGGTCCCTGTTCCGCTGACAATGAAGAAGCTGTTCTTGACTACATGCACAGACTTGCAAAAGTTCAGGAGCAGGTCAGTGATCAGATCTTCATCATTCCCCGTGTCTACACAAACAAACCGAGAACCCTCGGCACCGGATACAAGGGAATGCTTCACCAGCCGGATCCGGAGGGTGCGGAAGATATGCTCGCCGGTATCATCGCCATCCGCGAGATGCACACCAGAGTTGTCCGCGAGACAGGCTTCACCTGCGCAGAGGAAATGCTCTACCCGGAGAACCACCGTTACCTCTCCGATCTTCTCTCTTACGTAGCCATCGGTGCCCGCTCCGTTGAGGACCAGCTGCACAGGCTCGTAGCAGGTGGAATCGGTATTCCTGCGGGAATGAAAAATCCTACCGGCGGCGACCTTGGCGTCATGATGAACTCCATCACAGCAGCTCAGTCCAGCGCCAAGTTCCTCTACAGAGGCTGGGAGGTAGAGACAAACGGAAATCCTCTGGCACACGCCATTCTTCGCGGTTACGTAGACAAATTCGGAAACAGCATGCCGAACTACCACTACGAAGATCTCCGCAAGGTTCAGGAGCTCTACAAAGCCCGCAATCTTGCCAACCCGGCAGTAATCGTCGATACAAACCACGCAAACTCCGGCAAGAAATACAATGAGCAGATCCGTATCGCAAAGGATGTTCTCCACAGCATGCATGTATCCACTCACATCCGCAAGATGGTGAAGGGTCTTATGATCGAGAGCTACATCGAGGACGGCGCTCAGAAAATCGGCGAGGGCATCTACGGAAAATCCATCACCGATCCCTGCCTTGGCTGGGCAAAGACCGAGAAGCTCATCCATGAGCTCGCGAACGAAGTCGCAACATTATAAATCCAGACGCCGGAATCCCCGGCTCACAGGTTTTTTGCCAATCGTATTTATACTATATAAAAGAATCCGCAGCTGATGCTGCGGGTTCTTTTTTTCTCATAGGAAATTGCTTCGCATTCCTTATGAGACAAAACGCTCCGCGGGATGCGCACTCGCGCGATATGTAGATGCGTTGCATCCGCGCTCGGCGCGAAAATGTCGCTAGCGACATTCTTTTTTTATAACGCAAAGACGCCGGCACCGTTCTTACGAACGGCGCCGGCGCCCTGTATAGGATTAGTTCATATCAGATCAGAATTACATATGCTCGTGGCATGTACGGCTGATAACGTCCATCTGCTGCTCTTTTGTAAGGTCGATGAACTTAACAGCGTAACCGGATACACGGATTGTGAAGTTAGCGTACTCCGGTTTCTCCGGATGCTCCATAGCATCTTTGAGTTTCTCGATACCGAATACATTTACGTTGAGGTGATGAGCACCCTGATCGAAGTATCCGTCGAGTACGTTTACGAGGTTGTTCTTTCTCTCCTCATCGTCATGACCCAGAGCGTTCGGGTTCATTGTCTGTGTATTGGAGATTCCGTCAAGCGCATACTCGTAAGGAACTTTTGCAACAGAGTTAAGAGATGCAAGAAGTCCGTTCTGCTCAGCGCCGTAGGACGGGCTTGCACCAGGTGCGAACGGTTTGTAAGCCTCACGTCCGTCCGGAGTAGCTCCTGTAGCACGTCCGTAAACAACGTTGGATGTGATTGTAAGGATGGATGTTGTCGGCTCGGAATCTCTGTATGTATCGTATTTCTTGATCTTCTTAAGGAATGTCTTAAGGAGCCATACAGCGATCTCGTCAGCTCTGTCATCATCGTTTCCGTATCTCGGGAAGTCACCCTCTGTCTCGTAATCTACAACGTAGCCCTTCTCGTTACGGATTGTCTTAACCTTTGCGTACTTGATAGCGGAAAGGGAATCTACTACATGAGAGAATCCTGCGATACCTGTAGCGAATGTACGACGTACATCTGTATCGATCAGAGCCATCTCAGCTGCCTCGTAGTAGTATTTGTCATGCATGTACTGAATGAGGTTCAGGATATTTACATAGAGACCTGCGAGCCAGTCAAGCATGATGTCATATTTGTGCATAACATCTTTGTAGTTGAGGTACTCGTCTGTGATCGGAGCCATCTCCGGTCCAACCTGAGTCATGAGCTTCTCATCCATACCACCGTTGATAGCGTAGAGGAGACACTTAGCAAGGTTAGCTCTTGCTCCGAAGAACTGCATCTCTTTACCTGTCTGTGTAGCGGATACGCAGCAGCAGATGCTGTAGTCATCGCCCCAGATCGGCTTCATAACGTCATCGTTCTCATACTGGATGGAAGATGTAGTTACGGAGATCTTAGCAGCGTATTTCTTGAAGTTTGCAGGAAGCTGGCTGGAGTAAAGAACTGTAAGGTTCGGCTCCGGGCTCGGTCCCATGTTCTCAAGTGTGTGCAGGAAACGGTAGTCAGTCTTTGTTACCATGTGACGTCCGTCCATGCCGATTCCGCCGACCTCAAGTGTTGCCCATACCGGATCTCCGGAGAACAGATCGTTGTAGGACGGAATACGAGCGAACTTAACCATACGGAACTTCAGTACCATATGGTCGATGAGCTCCTGTGCCTGCTCCTCTGTGAGGATACCCTTCTGGATATCTCTCTGCATGTAGATATCAAGGAATGTGGAGATACGTCCAACGGACATAGCTGCACCGTTCTGAGTCTTGATTGCTGCAAGGTATCCGAAGTACAGCCACTGAACAGCCTCTTTTGCTGTCTTAGCCGGGCCGGAAATGTCATATCCGTAGATTGCAGCCATCTCTTTCATGCCCTGAAGTGCACGGATCTGCTCTGCAAGCTCTTCTCTCTGACGGATAACTTCATCTGTCATTGTACCGTTGCCGCAGTTTGCCTGATCTTCCTGTTTCTTCTCGATGAGGTAATCGATACCGTAAAGAGCTACACGACGGTAGTCACCAACGATACGTCCACGTCCGTAAGTATCCGGAAGACCTGTAACGATGTGGCTGTGACGTGCCTTTTTCATCTCAGGTGTGTAAGCATCAAATACAGCCTGGTTGTGTGTCTTGTGGTAATCTGTGAAGATCTTGTGGAACTTCGGATTTACTTTGTATCCGTAGCTCTCAGCAGCCTGCTCAGCCATCTTGATACCACCGAATGGCATGAATGCTCTCTTCAGAGGCTTATCTGTCTGGAGACCAACGATCTGCTCAAGATCTTTGAGGGACTCATCGATGTATCCGGGGCCATATGCTGTAAGGCTGGAAACAACCTCTGTCTCGCAGTCAAGCACGCCGCCCTTAGCACGCTCCTCTTTCTGAAGCTCCTGAACCTTGCCCCAGAGTTTGTCTGTTGCGTCAGTCGGTCCTGCAAGGAAGCTCTCGTCTCCGTCGTAAGGTGTGTAGTTTTTCTGAATGAAGTCACGTACGTTGACATCATCCTGCCAGTGGTTTGCCTTGAAACCTTCCCACTCACTTCTAAGTGCCATGTCTGAATTTTCCTCCCGTGTAAGCTGGTATAAATTGATACTTAAATCTGATATGAAACCTAATTACTCTTTTTCTCCGCGAAGGATCTCTACCGCGTTTTTCACACGGTCCGCGTCCGGTGGATTAACTCCTCCCAGGGTATACGGCACCCCCAGTTCCTCCCACTTGAACTCGCCAAGGGAATGATAGGGAAGTACTTCGATCCTCTGCACATTATGCAAAGTTTCGATAAACTTTCTGGTCTCCCGAAGCCATCTGTCGTCATCCGTGATCCCCGGAACGAGGACATGTCTGATCCAGATCGGCTTATCGATCTCGGAAAGATACCGGAACATATCGTGAATATTTTCATTGGGCTGTGCAGTAAGCTTCTTGTGCTCCTCCGGATCAATATGCTTGATATCCACCAGAAGAAGGTCCGTGTACTGCATGAGCTCTTTGAACTTCGAGAAAAAAGGTTCTTCTCTTGTGAAGGGTTGACCTGCTGTATCAATGCAGGTTTTGATTCCTCTCTCCTTCGCTTTTTTGAAAAGCTCCAGAAGGAAATCTATCTGAAGAAGAGGCTCGCCTCCGCTGACCGTAATACCGCCATCCTCTCTCCAGTAGGCTTTGTATCTCTCGGCCTGATCCAGCAGTTCATCCGCTGTCTTCATATTGTCCGTCTGCATCTTCCAGGTATCCGCGTTGTGGCAATACCTGCATCTCATCTTGCAGCCTCTCACAAAGATAACGAATCTAACACCCGGTCCATCGACAGATCCAAATGTCTCTATGGAGTGAATTGCGCCTTTGATCATAAACTTACCTCATTTCATGTTACCAATCACAGTGGATAGATTACTTTATCTCCGCCGTTTCTTCTTTGATTTAAATCAAGTTTGTTACAGGAAACATAATTTTATCTCTTTTGCATAGTTAGAGACCTCTCCCTTGTTATTTTTTAAACAAAATGCCTATGCGCTTTCGAATACATTTTACGGAAATACGCTTCCCGGCCTGTTATAACAGGTGATTCGGCGTTATTCTTTGCACAGTACTTTCGGATCGCGGGGCGTTTCCTGTGGCTGGATTCGCGCCATCCGTATCAAATCCCACGCTTTCAAAAACTTCTTTCGTCCGAAATTTTTCGGTCATTTTCTCTATCTTCTATCCATTTTTCGTGTATCTTTTGAGTATTTTCAGTATCTTTCTATGTTTATCCAATATTTTAAGCATAATTTTCAGATTTTCTTGGAATATGTTCCAATTGTTGAACCGAATGAAACAACGTATAATATAACTGTCGTAACATTTTTTCAATAACGAATATACACAGATCCGTATAACGGATGATATTTTTCAGGTACATTTTCCCGAATGTGACACATTCCGCACAACGCGTAAAACCGGCACCGCCTGGTTCTTCTCTTTCACGTTCACACAATAGTTAACCATTAATTATCATCCTGTATTACGATACGATAAACCTGTAAGCGCATGACCCGTAAAGCGTTGGGGGACGCCGAACCGGTATCGCTGACGATTGGTGCAGCGAACATGTCCACAGGTACTGAGGGGGAAAGTAAAAAACATGTCAGAAAACAATTCCGGCTCTGAATCCAAAGAGCAAAGTACTTCCGGCAAGGTAGACGGATCTTCCGTCGCCAATGCCGTCATTATCTTCTGCGCACTTGTACTGGCCGTTGCCGGTGTCTGCATTGTCCTGAAGAGCAAATATGAAACAAACGCTGCCGCAACAACGGATCCGAAGGCTGCTACAGCACCTGCTGAAGCAGGCAGCAGTGCTTCATCAGCAGCTTCCAACACAGGGACAGCAACTGCCGGCACAGTAAATGCAAACGGCATTGATCCCGCGGTTCTGGCTGCTCATCCGGAGCTGAACGCTTCTGTCACCTACCAGCTCCCGGGCGGTGAGCAGACCCTGGACGGCAAGACCATGGTCGGCTGGCTCGTGCCCAACGGCGACGGCACCTATACCAGAGATGAGGCCACCTGGAATCAGAACCTGAGCAATTACGTGGCAGAAATGGCAGGTTCCGTGGACACGCTCAACAAAGAACGAACCTTCCACGCCACCGGCCTCGGGGACGTAACCCTGAATACCGGCGGATACTACGGCTGGGTCGTTGATCAGAACACAGAGATTGCCAGACTCAGCTCGGACATTGAGTCCGGGAACACAGTCACGAGAGAGCCCGCCTATTCCAGCCGCGAAGTCGCCACAGCCGCAAACAACTGCGGCATCGGTCAGAGTTACGCCGAAATCGACCTCAGCCGCCAGCACCTGTGGATCTATCAGGACGGAGCTCTCGTCTTCGAAACCGACATCGTCTCCGGCCAGATGGATGAGGCCCACTACACCCCGGAAGGCGTATACCTTCTTTTGAACAAGGAAAAAGACGCCGTCCTCAAAGGCGATCAGCTCCCCGACGGCTCACGAACCTATGAACAGCCGGTATCCTACTGGATGCCCATCACACACAGCGGCATCGGCCTTCATGACGCCAGCTGGAAAAACGTATTCGGCGGCCTGGAGTACATCAACAACGGCTCCCACGGCTGCATCAACCTTCCGCCGGACGTGGCGGGAACCGTCTACGAGCTCATAACCATGTCCATGCCCATCGTCATCTACTATTCCCAGCCCTACGAACTCCGGGAAGCACCCGAGAGCGCACTGGAACAGTACTACAAGCGAAAAGAAGACGAGGCCAAGGCAGCCGGTGCAGACACCAACAGTGAAGCCTTCACCGACGCAGACGGCGACGGCATACCCGACAACATCTCCTACACAGACGCCGACGGAGACGACATTCCGGATGCCCCCGCAGGAGAAACTACACCGGCAGCTTCAGCCAGCAGTTCTGCCACAGAAACCACTGGCAAAACCGATGACACCGCCGCAGACAAAAACGATCCGAAAAAGCTGTATCCCATCTGCGACAACGGACTCTGCGACACCGACGGAAACGGAGTCGGCGACACCGATCCGTCGCTACTCGGCTACTAAATATCCGATACTGTGTTCGCGTGTATGACTCGGCCACCGTTAACCAAAACTGTACGCGCAGCAGCGCGGACGGGGACAGAGTCATGCAGCGCGAACGATAGGAGCGGAGAACGACAGCGCGAGCATAGCGCAGATGCTGGAGGCATGAGAGCACAACGTGCTCGATTTTGCCGGAAGCAGATGCAAATAGGCGGCGGAGCGCTGAGGACGAGAGCGACGTGTTCGCGTGTATAACTCTGCCCCCGTCCGCTAATCTGTCTAATAAAAAGAGGCGTAGCATACGGTTCTGTCCGTGCGCCACGCCCCTTTTTTTCGTCCGCGGTTCCCCGCTTTTACTCAATTCCCTTCATAGACAGCCCGATCCTCTTCTTCGAGAGATCCACGCTAATCACTTTCACCTTCACAATATCCCCAACGCTGACCACATCCAGCGGATGCTTCACAAACTTCCGGTCAGACATTTCCGAGATATGCACAAGTCCGTCCTGATGAACGCCGATATCCACAAAAGCTCCGAAATCAATGACATTCCGGACGGTTCCCTTCAGGATCATTCCCTCTTTGAGATCCTCCATGCTGAGGACATCACTGCGAAGAACAGGCTTGGGCATATCCTCACGGGGATCACGTCCCGGCGCATTCAGCTCCTTGACGATATCCCGGAGAGTAGGCTCGCCGATTCCAAGCTTCTCGGCAAAGGCCGCGTAATCTTTGACCTTCACCTTTGCTTTTCCGGATGTTTTTGTCCCACTGCCCTCGCCGGTCACTGCGACAGAGGCAAAAACCGTCTCCTTGTCCAGTCCAAGTTCGCGGATCAGCTCATCCGCTGCCGCGTAACTCTCCGGATGAACACCGGTGTTATCCAGCGGCTCCTTACCTCCGGCGATTCTCATGAAGCCGGCGCACTGCTCGAAAGCCTTCGGTCCAAGCTTCGGAACCTTCAGCAGCTGCTTTCTGGATTCGAAGCGGCCGTTCTCCTCGCGGAAGGCAACAATATTTTTCGCGATGGTCTTGTTGATACCGGAGATGTGCTCCATCAGCGGAGCGGACGCTGTGTTCAGATCCACACCGACGCGGTTTACACAGTCCTCTACCACTCCTGTGAGAGCCTCATCCAGCTTCTTCTGGTTCATATCATGCTGATACTGTCCAACACCGATGGCCTTGGGGTCAATCTTTACAAGCTCTGCCAGCGGATCCTGTACACGTCTGGCCATGGATGCCGCGCCTCTCTGCTCCACGTCGAAATCCGGGAACTCCTCGGCAGCCAGCTTGCTTGCAGAGTATACGGAAGCTCCGGCCTCGTTGGTGATCACGTACTGCACCTTCTGCGGAATGTCCTTGATGAGATCCACAATCACCTGCTCAGATTCACGGGAAGCAGTTCCGTTTCCGAGAGAAATCAGGGTTACATGATATTTTTCAATCAGCTTCTTCACCGTATTGACCGCATTCTGCATGTCTCTCGGTTTTACACCGGCACCCGGATACTTCTCTGTCGGATAAATGATTGCCGTATCCAGTACCTTTCCCGTCTCATCCACAACCGCAAGCTTGCATCCGTGGTTGTAACCCGGATCCCAGCCGAGAACCACCTGACCTGCGATCGGAGGCTGCATCAGAAGCTGAGTGAGGTTCTGATCGAAAACCTTGATTGCGCCGTCTTCCGCTGCCTCGGTCAGCTCTCCGCGGATCTCCCTCTCGATGGCCGGAGCGATGAGTCTCTTGTAGCTGTCCTCCATCGCCGCAATCAGAAGAGGCATCGTGTACTTGTTGTCACGCTTGATAACATTGTGTCCGATAAAAAGAATAATCTGACGGGTATCCACTTCCAGTGATACGTTGAGGATCTTCTCCTTCTCTCCTCTGTTGATGGCGAGTACCCGATATCCCGTGATCTTTGCGACCGGTTCCTGGAAGTCGTAGTACATCTCATATACGGATTTGATCTCCGGATCCTTCGCTTTTGAGACGATGAGACCTGTTTTTCTCGTGAAGTTACGGATACCGGTGCGGTAGTCCGCATTGTCGGAGATCTGCTCCGCAATGATATCACAGGCTCCGCTGATGGCCTCCTTCACATCTGCAACGCCCTTCTCCTCAGAGACATAGGCTGCCGCGTCCTCTTCCACGGGTCTGTCTGTCTCCTGTGCGAGAATCAGCCCGGCAAGCGGCTCCAGCCCTTTCTCCTTTGCCACTGTCGCTCTGGTGCGTCGTTTCTGTTTATACGGACGGTAAATATCCTCAAGGGCAACCAGTGTCTCAGCCTTCTCAATAGCCTTCTCAAGCTCAGGTGTCAGTTTTCCCTGTTCCTCGATGGAAGAACACACGGTGGCTTTCCGATCTTCAAGTCCCCGCAGATAGTTCAGACGCTCGCTGAGCAGACGAATCTGGGTATCGTCCAGAGAGCCGTGCTGTTCCTTTCTGTAGCGGGCGATAAACGGAATGGTATTTCCCTCGTCAATCAGTTTGACGACAGCCTCCACCTGCCAGGCCTCAATGCTGATTTCTTCTGCAATTTTTTTCGTAATGTCCATGTATTCTCTCCATCACTTTCTGTATTTCTCTTCGGCAGATCACTCTTTGCCCCGCCGGCTTCTACAGGTTTCATTCTCACAAATAGAATGTCGCCAGCGACATTCTTTCGCAGAGCACGCATGTGCGCGGAATATTTCCTTACATACAAATCTCAGCCGGAACTTACTCCGGCTGAGATCAAACAAACATATGATATCACAATTTTTTCACTTCGACAATTTCTCTGTAATGCTCTCCTCAATGAGCTTCTTGAGCATGGTGTCCTCCGACACATCCATATGCAGCTCTTCCGCGCGCGCTTTTGCGAGCTCCCGGAGCTTCTTCTCTTCTTCATCATCCAGAAGCACCCGGATCTGAAGTCTGTGATTATGAAATTCCATCCTGTGCCAAACCTCTTTACTTCGTCTCTTCCGTCGTCTCCGTGTAGGAGAGACCCTCGTCGTCAAGTATCTTCTTCAGTTCGTCAATCGTCCAGGTCGTTGTCACCCCGTCCGTCTTTCCTCCCAGAGATTTGCCGTTCAGAATCGCGCAGTCGTCTCTTTTTGCCATGATCTGATACATCTGTTCCAGAAGAACCTCCGAGATTTTCTTGCCAAGGCGCTCCTCTCTGGACCGGTTCTTCAGATATGCCCATGACTCAAAAGGTACCAATAGTATTCTGTTATCTTCCATCTCTGTCTCTTTATTCCTTTCTGTTTTTGATTCCTGCTCCGAGAAGGGCACAGCCTGCCACGATGAGTACGACGTAGGTCGCCGTATTCGTATTCACTGTTCCCGTCATGAAGCTCAGCACGATCATGGCCGCGCAGATCAGGATCAATACGATTCCTGCAATGATATAGACCTTATTGTTCAGATGTTTTCCCATTTAAAAATCTTTTCCCCGCTCATTTCTCAAGTCATGAACTTCTTATTCCGGAAATACCGGTAATCCGTATTCCCTCACTTTCTTCTGTGACATCTGGTCCGGATCGTTCCCGTCCAGGCCTTCTTCCAGTACGGATAATTCCGCCTCGTCACGCAGGCGTCCGCCTTTCTGCTTTCTGCTTTTTCCACAAAGGCATCTGCCGCTGCCTTTACCTGTGCACCAAACTGCTCTTTTGCCGCATCGCGAAGATCTGTGAATGCGGTTTTCAAATCATCGAGTATTCCCATACGCATTACACCCTCTGGTAGTTCCCTTTCTCAAGTTCATCCAGAAGCCTGTCCTTCTCGGCCAGGATCCGGTCCGCCAGTTCCTCTGTGTCTTTCACCTGCTTCGGCATATGATGAATCATCTTGACTCTCTGATTCTGGAAATTAATGATCGTCGGCTCGTCCAGCTCATGATCCGGAATCATCAGAACCACGCCGTCCGAACAGAGAGCATACACCGTGTAATCGCCACTTCCCTCGTTCATGCTGATGAAGTCCTCTACCTTCCCGTGCTCCCAGGCACGGTCATGAACCACATAGTAATTGAGAATCTTTGCAGTGGTGTCCTCGAGAGCCAGAGCAGCCATCTCTCCGCCCTGAAACTCCCACATGGTTCCCCTGTGGAATTCCTTCATGACATCCGCAATTCTGCTCTTCTGCTTCTTCTCTGACTCTGTGTGGTTTTCCCTGTTCCCTTCCATGATTCTCTCCTTCATCTAAATCCTACCTGTATTGTAACACAGGCGGCCTGCTTATTTCCTGTTTTTTAAGAGATCCTTCCGGATGACTTCCTGCATCTTGTCGCTGAGCTCATAATCCGCGATCATGATTCCCTGCCAGTAGATATAGTCTCCGTCCACGTAGATCACGCTGTAAAGCTGCCTGGGTCCCTTGTCTGTCATTTCCGTCGAGACATACTGACGCAGCTGCACGTCCCCGTGATCCTCCTTGATCTCCGAGGTCACATTGTAATACAGATAGGACACTTCCTTGATCTTCTGAAAAACAGCGTCCGCGTCCATTCCCTGAAAATCCTCCGCCTCGGGGAGCCGGAAGGGATGTACCTCCTGTGCCTCGACCATATCCGAGAGCTCGATCCCAAAGGCCAGAAGCTTTCTGGCGTTTGTTCTTCCATAGAACGCATGGGGCGACGTCCGGATCTCCAATTTTTCATTGTTCCATATATCCTCCGGAATCACTCCCTTGATTCCCGGAAGCTCCACATATTCTACACGGTTCCGGTTCAGCAGACCGGGAATCATCACCAGTGAAAAGACCAGAATCATCACAACGACAATGTAGATTCTGGCAAGGGATGATCTTTTCATTCCTAATACCTCCAAATCAGCGGCTTCGCCGGTCTCTCGTTCGTCGTAAAATTGGTATGCCAAAATCACGGTTTCCATTCAGATCAGACTCCGGATTCTCCGGTAGGCCAGCCAGGCGATGCCTGCAGCAAAAAAGCCCATGAGAATCCAAGCCGGCAGAGACGCCTTCCGGATATTGTAGCAGCGGACATTCACCCACATCCGGTTGATGACCTTGCTCTGCTCCGGATTAAAGTACAGCATCAGCGACGAGCGACCGATGGTCTCCGTACTTGGATACTGGGCGGCCAGCTGACGGTTGATCTGGTCTTCCGGAATATCGATCCGGTAGTCTCCGTCACCGTTCTCCGAGAAGAAATAATTCAAATCGTAGCCCACCGTCTTCTCCTCGTCCGGCTCCGCCTCGTAGTTGTTCTTCAGATACTCGAAGATCCGGTGGTCGCTGCCGCCGGAGATCACCGATGTATAGCCGATGTAATACATATTCCGAAGGGCGTTGTCAGGCCTGGACACATAATTGATAAAAGCCTCCGCGGCCTTTTGTTTTTCCCTGTCGTTACCGATGCCGCTCTTCAGCATGCACCAGCCGTCGAAGTAGATATTCGTCGCCTCCTTCGGCACGGCAAAGGCCAGTTTCACGCCGTCTTCCTCCGCCTGATCCATGGCGTAGACTGCGTCTCCGGACCACTGGTAATTCGCGGCAATCTTGCCGGTGATCATATCGGACTTTCCGGAATCCGTCTCAAAGGAATACACGTTTCCGCAGGCCGTCTGGAGATAATCCTGCACCTGCTCCACCGTCTCCGGCGTCGTGTCATTCATCTCTTTTTCCAGAAGCTCCGGGTAGTCCGGATTCTTCGTGAATTCCTCCGACGTCAGCTTCTCTGATTTCAGCGCGCCGAGGGCGACAAAATACGAATCTCTCACGTTATCCTTGATGGTGATTCTCCGGTGATAGGCCGGATTGGTCAGAATCTTCCAGGTGGACGCATCCTCTTCCGTCACCTGCTCCGGATTATAGACCAGCCCCGTGACTCCCCACATATATCCCGCTGCGTATTTACCCCAGGTCTCATTGTTAAGTCCCTTGGTGTCAAAAATCCTGCGGATGTAGGGGGAGACTCCTCTCTGATAATAATTCTCCGGAATCTCTTCGTCAAAAAAAACCTCCGACAGCGGCACCAGTTTTTTCTCCGCCATCAGTTTCATGATCATGTATTCCGACGGACACACCAGATCGTACACATCTCCAAGTGTCAGCATATTGTAGAGATCCTCGTTAGTACCGAAAGTAGAATACTCCACTTTTACCCAGGTGCCGTAGGTCTCATAGTACCAGTTCTCGAAGTCGTCGATCATGGAATTCTCGCCGAAGATCTCACCCTCTGACAGTTCGATTTTCTCGTCTTCGTCCCAGTCTCCGGTGTCGATGTATTCCTCCCAGTTGCAGATCCGGAGGGTCACCTGCTTTTCAGCCTTCCGCTCCATGGTTCCCGCAGGGCTGTTTCCGGTTGAAGTTCCCGCATAAACGGCCGACGTTCTGCAAAGGGATGCGCCCACAGCCAGAGCCACAAAAGCCGGAAGAAGGATTCTTCCTTTTTTCCATTGTCTCATAAGGCCTCCCCCTTCTCTTTTCTCTTCGCCCGCACATTGATGACAACTACCGTGAGAATCACGATGGCAAAAATAACAGTGGACAGTGCCCACAGCGCCGTCTTGATATTTGTCCTCGCGCCTCTGGTGGCGTTCACGACGTAGGTACTGATGGTGTCAAAGGTAGCAGGCTTGGTGTAGGTGGCGATGAAATAATCATCCAGCGACAGGGTGATGGCCAGCGCCCAGCCCGAGACAATTCCCGGCACAATCTGCGGAATCACAATCTGCATCAGTGCCTTGAAGGGCGTCGCACCCAGATCCAGGGCCGCCTCATAGATGCTGCCGTCCATCTGCTGGATCTTCGGCATGACAGAGAGATACACGAAGGGCGCACACAGTGTCACGTGTCCGATGACCAGCGGCACAAAGGTGTCCTTGCTCACGTTGCAGACCACAACCAGCAGAATGCAGAGGGAAAAACCGGTGACAACATCCGCGTTGACTACCGGGATCTGATTCAGGGTTCCGATGGCCGTCTTCACTTTTCTTCTGGAATAAAACGCCCCGATGGCTCCGATGGTACCGAAGACTGTGGCAATTCCGGCAGAGCCAAGGGCCAGGGCAAAGGTTCCGAAGATCATATCCCGAAGCTCCGGAAGGGTAAAGAGCGTAACGTAATTCCGGATGGAAAATCCGCGGATGGCTCCGATATTCGCCGTATCTGTGAAGCTGTACACCGCCAGGATCACAATAGGCAGATACATCAGGATCAGCATGATCCCGAGAAATATTCTTTTTCCGCTTTCTCTGATCAAAGAAGTGCACCTCCTCTGTTTTTCTCTTCGTCATCACCGGTCAGAAGTGTGAACAGACAGATGATGGCCAGAAGGATGAGGGCAATCATGGAGCCCCCGTGCCAGTCGTACGCAGCAAAGTAGCTGCTGATGAGACTGCCCATGATGTACGTGCTATTGTACAGCATATCCAGAACCACATAGTTGGTCATGGCCGGCAGAAAAACCATGGACACGCCGGAGATAATTCCCGGAACGGAAAGCGGCAGTGTCACAGTCAGAAACGTCCTCCACTCGTCCGCTCCCAGATCCATGGCGGCCTCCCGGATTGCCCCGTCCAGTCTTGCGATCACGGTGTAGATCGGAAGAATCATGAAGGGCAAAAAGTCGTAGGTCATGCCGATGACAGCATTAAGAAAAGGATACAGCGCGAGATTTTTTTCTATGAGTGTCAGAATCTCCTTGAGCGCCGTAATCCGCAGTGAAAAGTTGATCCACATGGGCATGACGAAAATCATAATCGTCACGGTCTTTGCCTTGATCCTGCTGGTGGCAAGAAAATAGGCAGTGGGATACGCCAGCAGCAGGCAGACGATGGTTGTCACGATCGCCACCGTGAAGCTGTAGAAAAGGGTTCCCAGTGTATTGGGATCCGTGAAAAATCCCACGAAATTACTCAGTGTAAACTGCCCCTGTCCGTTTGTAAATGCGAAGTAAAAGAGAACAAGCAGAGGCGCAACCACAAAGAGGATCAGAAACATCGCGTATATGATCCCGAGGCTTTTTCTCGAAAAACTCATACCATCCTCCCGGTTTTATTTCTTTCTGCTGTAGGTAAACGTCATCTTTTCCACCGGCATCAGCAGACTGACGCGGTCTCCCATATTCCAGAGATCCTCATCGTTGACGACGAAGTCCTGATCATGATCCGTGTGTACAACGTAGCTGTAGTGGTCGCCCAGATAGATGAGGTTCGTGATATTTCCCTGAGTCAGACCCACATCCTGCTCGTCCGTCATCTCGATATTCTCCGGCCGTATTGCCGCCACGACGTGTACGCGATCCAAATTGACCACATCCCCGTGAACATCCACCAGAGTGCCGTCTTCCAGCCGCCTGCTGCCCCGGATAATGCCGGTGACACTGGTGTCGATGACCACGCCGTTGTACTCCAGCCGGTAATTCCTGTTGATGTCCACCGGGAAAATATTCACCGCGTCCTCGGAGACCATGATGTGGATGTTGTCCGGATCCACCCGCAATCCCACCAGACTTCCGACCACCGCGTTCCGCACATCGCGGATGACATACTCGTTTTTTCCGGCCTGAACAGTGATTTCATAATGCATTCCCTTGAAGATCACAGAAATAACCGGGCCGCGGACAATCCCCTGATCCGGTCTTGTGATCTCTATGTCCTCCGGGCGCACAACCGCCGTGATATGGGTTCCCTGTGCCACATCGTCGACACACTCGTACTCTCCGCCTCCGAATCTGGCTTTCAGCTTCCCGGTCATGATACCGTTGAAAATATTGGACTCCCCGATAAAGTCTGCCACAAAGGCATTGGCCGGCTCATTGTAGATATCCTCCGGCGTGCCGATCTGCTGCACCTTTCCTCCGCTCATGACTACAATCTTGTCCGACATGGTCAGAGCCTCTTCCTGATCATGCGTCACATAGATGAACGTAATTCCCAGCTTGTCGTGCATCTCCTTGAGCTCCAGCTGCATCTCCTGGCGCATCTTCAGATCCAGCGCGCCCAGAGGCTCATCCAGAAGGAGAATCTCCGGCTCATTTACCAGCGCTCTGGCGATAGCGATCCTCTGCTGCTGTCCACCGGACAGAGTGGAGACCCTCCGCTTCTCAAAGCCCTCCAGATCCACAAGCGAAAGAACCTTCGACACCTTCTTCGCGATCTCTTCCTTCGGTGTCTTCTTCTGCTTTAAGCCGTAGGCGATATTGTCAAAGATATTCATGTGCGGAAAAAGCGCGTACCGCTGGAACACGGTATTGATCGGACGCTTGTAGGGCGGCAGACTCGTGATGGATTCTCCGTTCAGAAAAATTTCTCCGGAAGTCGGAAGATCAAAGCCGGCAATCATGCGGAGCGTTGTGGTTTTTCCACATCCCGAGGGACCCAGGAAGGTAACGAATTCTCCCCTCTTCACCTCCAGATTGAAATCCGTGACGGCACTGAAGCCATCCTCGAAAGATCTTGTCACATGCCGAAGCTCAATAATATTTGTTTTTTCCATCTCTTCATTCTCCCATCACCATCAAAAACTCGGCGGCGTACTAATCCAGAGCAGCTTCGTCTGCCTGGACGTCGGATTCGATATTCTGTGTTTCTTAGTCGCCGGATAGTAAAAGCTCTCACCGCTCTTCACATGATAGACCTCATCCCCGAAGTGAAGAATCAGCTTGCCGCTGATACAGAATCCGAACTCCTCCCCCTCATGGGGTCTGTCCTCCTCCAGCGTCTGATGCGGTTCCAGCACAACAAGCAGGGGTTCCATCTGAAACCTCTGAGCCCCGGGCACAAGCCACTTCCTGCTGTTCCCGTTCACATCCGTCTTCTCAGAATAATCCTCCTCCGTAAAGACCACCTGCTCCCCTTCATCCTTGAAAAAATCCGCAGGGTTCGATCCCAGAATTTCGATCATGTGCATCAGGGTCTCCACCGAGGGGGAGCCAAGTCCTCTCTCAAGCTGAGATATAAATCCCTTCGTCAGCTCCGCCCGGTCCGCCAGCTCCTGCTGCGTCAGGCCGTTCCTCTGTCTGAGATCCTTAATTCTCCGTCCGATATCCTTATTTAAATCAATTGG
>JAIKXQ010000117.1 GCA_024684035.1 Eubacterium sp.
CTTCGCTCTGTCACAATCCCGCCGATCCGCTCCAGGTCATTCCGGACTTTGTTCTCCTTGAGCTGAAGTTCCGCCTCGTAGGTCATGTGTTGCAGCTGACAGCCGCCACACTGCCCTGCAATGGGACAGAAAGGCTCTGTGCGATCCTTCGACGCCTCCAGGAGGCGCATCAGCCTTCCGAATCCGTAGGTCTTCTGTGTCTTGACAATCCGGATCTCTGCCAGATCTCCGGGCACAGTATTTTTCGTAAAAATAGTGTATCCATCCTCAGTTCTTCCGATGCCCTCGCCATTCTGGCCGACATCGGTGATTCGGATGGATACAGTATCATTCTTTTTCCAGTTGTTTGTTCTGTTTGAGAATTTATTTGAGCTCATCTATATTCCCTGTACGTCTGATATTCGACTCAAAGATACGATTGAAGCCGAGCCACTCGTCCATCGGTCTCTGGGCATTCGCTTTGAAGATCTCAGAGAGTGTCTCCAGTCTGGCATCCGCGTTGTCTGCCAGGTTGAGTGCCATGGCCTCTGCGAGTGCAGGCTTCTTTGGTGAACCGTATTCATATTCTCCGTGGTGTGCGAGAATACAGTGTTTCAGATCCGACTCCAGCTTTGCCGGGAAGCCCTCGATCTCTTTCGCGGCATCGTGAATCATCTCGGCTCCGATCATGATATGGCCGAGAAGCTGGCCGTCATCGGTATAATCATTCTGCGGGAAAGCAGAAATCTCAGCTGTTTTTCCGATATCATGACAGATGGCTGCTGTCAGCAGAAGATCTCTATTGAGAATCGGATAGGTTTTGGAGAAATAGTAGCACAGATTTGTCACGTAGACCGTGTGCTGCAGAAGACCTCCCACAAAGGCGTGATGAATAGTCTTTGCCGCGGAAGCGCTCTTAAACCTCTTGATCAGTTCCTCATCCTCCACAAAGAACTTTTTGAGCAGCTGATTGAGATACTTGTTCTCTACCTTATCGATAAATCCCATCAGAACCTTGTACATCTCATCGATGTTCTTGTCTGTGGTCGGCAGATAGTCCGCCGGGTTATACTCGCCTTCTCTTGCCTTGCGGACTCTCTTGAGCGAAACCTGAAGAGCTCCGTTGTAGCGGGATACATCGCCGACGATGTCGACATAATCAAGGGCGTCAAAATCATCTATGCCGGGTGAATCAGGCTCCCAGATCTTGCAATCCACCGTACCGGTTCTGTCCATGAGGATTACATTATCATAGGCCTTCCCGTTCTTCGTTGTAGCGGCGGTCTTGGATTTCACAAGATAGATGCCGCCGATTTTCATTCCTTCATTTAATTCCTGTATAAAAAGCATGATGTTCCTTTCTAATATAAAAACTCAGCTCTTCCGTTTTACCATCGAAACGAAGGAAAGTCAACAAATAGTACCCCTTATTTCGCGCTGAGCGTAACACTGAAACTGACTTCCGCATATCCGGAAGCTCCTTTTCGCATGGCCTTTACAGAGACCACGTCTCCCCCCTTCAGAGAATCGATCATCTTGGAGAGGTCGTTCATATTGCGGATTTCCTGTCCTGCAATCTCCTGGATGACGTCGTATTCCTTAATACCCGCCAGCATAGCCGGGGAATCCTGGGCAATGTCCGTGGTCAAAAGTCCCAGCGGGATGCCTGTTCTTTTCGAGATATCGTCAGTAACCTCCTGTCCCTTGATCCCGGCATAGGAAACGGTCTCATTGTTGGACAGAGACTGTATCAGTGTCTTGATCTCCGAAATCGAGATTCCGGTGATGGTGGAACCACCTTCCTGATGAAGTCCCTGTGTAATCACTCCGATGACCTCTCCGTTCAGATTCACCAGAATACCACTGCCGGTAGAGCTTCCCTCGATATCTGTGGTAAGCAGAGAATACTCGTGATCAAATACGGAAGTCTTATTCTTAATGGATGTGATGACGCCAAAGAAAACTGCATCACTGTACCCCATAGGGCTTCCAAGCACAAGTACCGGGTCACCGGTTGTTGTGTAGTAGGAATTTCCCAGAGTTGCAATTACAAAAGCAGCCTTGGTGGAAGGAAGAACAGAATCCAGAGGGACTTTGACCACTGCCAGCCCTGTATTCTCATCTGCCTTCTGTACGGTGGCATCTGCCATGCTGTTATCACCGAAAACCACCTGTATTCTCTTCACATTTGCGACAGCCCTGTACTCCGTCAGGATGAACAGATCTCTGTCATTCTCAGCGATCATGAAGCCGGATACCTGTTTCCTGTCCTCATAGTTCTGATTGAAGTAATCCATCTCGCTGGAAATACCGATGACCTGGACCAGAGAATGTTTCGGCTTATCTGCCGAATCCAGCATATCCTGGTAGAGTTTCTTATACTGCTGAACCGTCAGTCCTGTCTGCGTCTGGGACGTCGTCGGAACTCCGGGGAAAACGGTGGGCGTAACGGTAGGCGTCGGCTCATCCTGTTCCTCCTCGGAGCTTGCTGTCACCACACTCTCCGTTCTCACGGACGAACTGCTGATCACTGCATCGGTGGGTTCCTTGTCTGCAGGTATTGTGATTCTTGTCTTTTCGTCCGGAATTCCGAGGGTCTTTCTTACAGAAGGAAGAACCGTCAGAAAAACAATAGCCGCGATCACGCCGATCGCGACACCGGATAAAACAATCCAGAACAGTCGGATCAGCGGCTTTTTCCATTCGAAAGGCCTCTTCTTGATCACCTGATCCATAAACTGATAGGATTCTTTTTCATTTTTATCACCGTCAGGGAGATTATTCGTCTCCTTTTCCCAGTTTTCACCGCTCATACTTCGAATTCTCCATCGTTTTCCGTATGGTATGATTCAAAACCTTAACGTCTGTAATATAGCAAATGATTATGAACAATTTATGAATGTGAGGTTAGCATTTTTCGGATTTACCCTTTTACTGATTCGTAAATTAAGGTAAAATATAAACGTTTAATTATAAGAAAAAAGAAAGTGATATTCATGAACGAAAAAGCCTTAAAAACACTGGAATTTCATAAGATCATAAAGGCCCTTTCCGGGCGTGCCACATCCCCGCTGGGAAGAATGAAATGCGAAAAGCTCCTTCCCCTCTCGGATCTCTCAGAAATCCGGGCGATGCAGAAGCAGACCGCAGACGCCGTGGGTCGTATTCTCCGGAACGGAACACCGTCCTTTGGAAATGCGCGCCCCATCGGTGCTTCCCTGAAACGTCTGGAAGTGGGAAGTGCGCTTGCCGCAGGGGAGCTTCTCTCTATCGCAGGTCTTCTTGAGAACTGTGCGAGAGCCAAAGCGTTCGGCCGTCATGACAATGCAGATACAGAAGAGGATTCCCTTGATCCGATCTTCGATCTACTCAATCCTCTGACTCCACTGTCCACCGAGATCCGCCGCTGCATCCTGTCCGAGGACGAGATCGCTGACGACGCCAGCTCAACCCTCCGGCAGATCCGCCGACAGATCAGTCAGAACGGCGACAAGATTCACTCCCAGCTTCAGAGTATGATCAACGGCCCGCTTCGAAACGCTCTGCAGGACGCCGTCATCACCATGAGAGACGGCCGGTATTGTGTGCCTGTCAAAGCAGAAAACAGAAGTGCCGTTCCGGGAATGATTCACGATCAGTCCTCCACCGGCGCAACTCTCTTTATCGAGCCGATGGCGATCGTGAAACTGAACAACGATATCCGGGAACTGGAACTCAAGGAACAAAAAGAGATCGAGGTGATCCTCGCAACACTCTCCGCCTCCGCAGCCGAGCACGTGGAGGATATCAGTTATGATCTGCAGAATCTCGCCGAGCTCGACTTTATTTTTGCAAGAGGCGGCCTGGCTCTGGATATGAAAGCCACGGAACCGGTCTTCAATACGGAGGGAAGAATCAATCTCCGCAAAGCAAGACATCCCCTCATTGACAAACACAGGGTTGTTCCCATCGACGTTCATCTGGGCGACAGTTTCGATCTTCTGATTGTCACAGGACCGAACACCGGCGGAAAAACGGTTTCCCTCAAGACCGTTGGACTGCTCACTCTCATGGGACAGGCAGGTCTCCATATCCCGACGCTGGATCGGTCGGAACTCTCCGTCTTCACTGAAGTCTACGCCGATATCGGCGACGAGCAGAGTATCGAGCAGTCCCTGAGTACTTTTTCATCCCACATGACGAATATTGTCTCCTTCATAGAGAAAGCCGACCGCAACTCCCTGGTGCTCTTCGACGAGCTCGGAGCAGGTACGGATCCCACCGAGGGAGCAGCACTGGCCATCGCTATTCTCTCTCACCTTCACCGGCAGGGAATCCGAACCATGGCCACGACCCATTACAGCGAGCTGAAGATCTTCGCCCTGTCCACGGACAAAGTGGAGAACGCCAGCTGCGAATTCAACATCGAGACCCTTCAGCCCACCTACCGGCTTCTCATCGGTGTTCCGGGAAAAAGTAACGCCTTTGCGATTTCTTCCAAACTCGGTCTTCCGGACTATATCATTGACGACGCAAAGGGACAGATCAGTGAGCAGGACGAGTCCTTTGAAGACGTCCTCTCTTCTCTGGAGCAGAACCGGATCGCCCAGGAGAACGAACAGCGAGCGATCGAATACCGGAAACAGCAGCTCGAGAAGCTGGAAAAAGAACTCAAGAACCGGGAGCGCACGCTGGAAACCCAGAAAAACAAGATTATCGAAAAGGCGAACGAACAGGCCCGCACAGTTCTTCAGGATGCAAAGACCTACGCCGATCAGGTCATGAAAGACTTCCGGAAATTCGGAAAGGCAGGGGTAAACTCCGCGGAGATGGAGCGGAAACGAAACGAACTCCGCAAAGAGATGGACAAGACGGCATCCAAAGCCCAGGTCAAACCGGCGGAGCGCACCGGAAAGAAGGTGCGGCCACAGGATCTTCAGCTCGGCACTGCCGTCAAGGTATTGAGTCTGAATCTCAAAGGTACGGTCAGTTCGAAACCGGATTCCAGAGGCAACCTCTTTGTGCGCATGGGCATCATCCGCTCCAAGGTCAATATCAGTGATCTGGAGATCATCGATGAGCCCGACACAATCACAAAGACCACTTCCCACATCGGAAGCGGAAAGATCCGTATGTCCAAGGCCATGAACGTCTCCAGTGAGATAAATCTTCTGGGAAAAACCGTTGATGAAGCGGTAGCCGAACTGGACAAATACCTGGATGACGCAGTCCTGGCTCACCTCTCCAGCGTTCGTGTTATTCACGGAAAAGGTACGGGAGCTCTGCGGAAGGGCGTTCACCAGTACCTGAAGACCCAGCGCCGGATCGCAGACTTTCATCTCGCGGAATACGGCGAAGGCGACGCCGGCGTAACCATCGTCACCTTCCGCTAAGTTCACTGAAAGGAATCAACCAATGGCAACAAAACAGAAAATACTCATCGTCGATGACGATAACAATATTGCAGAGCTCATCAGCCTGTATCTCACAAAGGAATGCTTTGAGTGCACGATTGTGAACGACGGGGAAGAAGCTCTGCGGGCAGTGTCCTCTTTTTCTCCGGATCTCATTCTTCTGGATCTCATGCTTCCGGGCATGGACGGATATGAGGTCTGCCGTGAAGTAAGACACAAATCCAACGTTCCCATCATCATGCTCTCCGCCAAGGGAGAGGTCTTCGACAAAGTTCTCGGTCTTGAGATGGGTGCGGACGATTACATGATCAAACCCTTCGATTCCAAGGAACTGGTGGCCAGAGTCAAGGCTGTCCTCCGTCGCTTCCAGCAGATACCGGCAGTCGTGACTGCCCCTTCCACTCCCTCTGAAAAAATGGTGGAATTTCCGGATCTGACGGTCAATCTCACCAACTACTCTGTCATCTACAAGGGAAACACCCTGGAAATGCCCCCGAAGGAACTGGAGCTTCTCTATTTCCTTGCGGCCTCTCCCAACCAGGTATTTACCAGAGAACAGCTTCTGGACAATATCTGGGGATATGAGTATGTGGGAGACACCCGCACCGTCGACGTGCACATCAAGCGTCTGCGCGAGAAGATCCCCGGCAACACACACTGGTCGCTCTCTACGGTATGGGGCATCGGCTACAAGTTCGAAGTAAAACGATAAACAGACAGCCTGACTCCGCGAACTATGACGGTAGTCAGGCTGCATTTATAAACGACAAAGAATAATGAACGGTATATCCATCATGAGAAAAAAACTGGTCTACAAATTCATACTCATCTATGTCCTCATCGGCGTCGGCGGTTTCATTCTCCTGTCAACACTCGGATCCACTCTGATCGAAAACCGCATCATCAACTATGAGAGCAAAAACCTGTACAACGAGGCGTCCAACATCGCCGCGGATGACTCCCTTTTTTCGACACTCACGACGAAATCCGCCGGCCTGAAAGAACTGTACCGGAGTCTGTCTAAAATTGCGGTGTATCAGGACTGTCAGATCTGGCTCATCAATCCCCAGGGAAGAATCTATATCAACACGGCGGTTCCCTTCGAGGACATGTCCTCGAAAAATCTGGAAGGCTTTGACCCTGTGGCGCTCGGCTCGGATTACTACAGTGTGGGTACCTTCTTCGATGCCTTCACGGATGACTACCTGACCGTCATGGTGCCAATGGCTGCCAACCTGGACATCCGGGGCTACGTGGCCATACACAGACCCATGAGCAAACTGAAGGCTCTGCGGGAGGATGTACTCGGCAATATGCATCTCATTGCCCTTCTGATGCTCGCAGTCATCCTCTCCGTCTTCCTTCTGCTGTATTTTTCCGTCCTCCGGCCACTCCGGCTGATCACCAACGGAACCAGGAAATACATTGAAGGAGACCTGGCCTACAACATCCCCGTCAACTCCTCCGATGAGTTCGGGGAACTGGCTTCTTCGCTGAACTTTATGTCCGATGAGTTGAACAAGAGCAGTATCTACGAGAAACAGTTTCTGGCAAATGTCTCCCACGACTTCCGCTCTCCGCTGACCTCGATCAAGGGTTTCGTAGAGGCCATTCTGGACGGAACGATACCTCCGGAGATGCAAGAACGATACCTGAGAATTGTCCTCGGAGAAACCGAGCGTCTTACCAAGCTGACCAACGGCATTCTTTCCCTGAACAACATGGAACAGAAACGTTTCCAGCTGAACCTCTCGGATTTCGACATCAACGCCGTGATCCGGACGACTGCCGCTACCTTCGAGGGTATCTGTCGTCCGCGTCAGATTTCGATCAAGCTTCTCCTCACCGGCGAACAGCTCTTCGTACACGCCGATATCGAGAAGATCCAGCAGGTACTCTACAATCTCATCGACAACGCCATCAAATTCAGCAGAGATGACTCCACGATCGAGATCAACAGCGATGTGCGTCACGACAAGATTTTTATCTCGGTGGAGGATCACGGCGCGGGAATTCCCAGTGCGTCCCTCAACAAAATCTGGGAGCGTTTCTACAAGACAGATACCTCCAGGGGAAAAGAGCGCAAGGGAAACGGACTTGGACTGGCCATTGTCAAGGAAATCATCAACCAGCACAATCAGAACATCACGGTAATCAGCACAGAGAATGTGGGAACGGAGTTTGTGTTCTCGCTGGATGCGGCGAAGGAAAGCCTATAAGTGATCGTTCGCGCTGTATGACTCTGTCCTCTCCGCGAGCCAAATTTACACAAAGCCGGAAACAGAATTCGACTCCACAGGTACTCCTGAGGCGAACACATCCTGTAAGAAAAAAGTTCCTGCATATTCCCAGACGGAGTATGCAGGAACTTTTTTTGATAATCATTGTTTACCATGCTGCAGACTTCCCTCCGTCTGCAGTCCCGCGAAACCGTGCTGGCGGAGTGCCTCGTAGAGGACGATTGCCACGGAATTGCCCAGATTCAGCGAGCGGATGTCCGGGGACATGGGTATGCGGATGGCCGTGGCGTCGTTTTCCCGGAGGATTTCCTCGGGTATTCCGGCGCTCTCTTTTCCGAACATGATGTAGCAGTCATCTTCGAAGGATACGTCAGTGTAGTTTCTGGAGGCCTTGGTGCTGGCGTAGTAGATTTTTGCGCCGGGGTGCTGTAACATGAAATCTTCATAGTCGACATATCTTGTCACATCCAGCTGATCCCAGTAGTCCATACCGGCGCGGCGGATCATTTTCTCATTCAGCCGGAAGCCCAGGGGCTCGATCAGGTGAAGCGATGCTCCCGCGGCCACGCAGGTGCGTCCGATGTTTCCGGTGTTGGCCGGAATCTCCGGTTCGTGAAGTACGATATGAAAATGTGCCATTACTTCTCCTTCTTTCTTGCGAGAGCCCGATAGAGCTCGTCGGTGTGGGGTTTGTCCAGGTATCTCACTTCATCCCCGTTTCTCAGGATTCTGTCATTCGAATCGGTTGTCCGGCCGACAATAGCACTGTGAATTCCTGCCTTTCTGAGCTCGGAGACAAGTTTTTCCCCGTTCTCTGTCACAATCAGCATGGAGCCGCTGGACATGAGTTCATAGGGATTCACATCAAAAAACTCACAGATTTCCACGCTCTCCTGCCGGATGGGGATTGCTTTCAGATCGATTTCCAGTCCGACATTTCCTGCCGAGGCAATTTCCCAGAGAGCGCCGAACACTCCTCCCTCTGTAATATCATGCATGGCAACCACGCCGGATTTTACGGCGACTTGAGCATCTTTCACAACGGAAAGGAAGCGGTCGAAGTCTCTGGCTTCCTGTACAAACTCCGGAGAAAAACGCTGGAGCAGTTCTTCTTCCCTCTCTTTTGCCAGAATCGTCGTTCCTTCAATCGCGATCCACTTCGTCACAACCACATCCTGATCGGGACGGATATCGGCAGGGTTCAGGAAAGCATCCCTGGAGATCTTACCCACGCCTGTCACGGAAATCAGTGGTGCGTTTACACAGGCCGTAATCTCCGTGTGTCCGCCCAGAATTTCCATTCCCATTTCCGCACAGGTACGATCCGCATCCTGCATGATCGCTCGAAGCTCCTGTTCCTCCAGACTTTCGGGAAAAAGGAAGGTAAGCATCACACCCACGGGCTCTGCTCCGGAAGCCGCGAGGTCATTGGCTGTGATATGAATACAGTGTGAGCCCAGATCCTTCACCGTTCCTGTGATCGGATCCGAGGAAAAAACAAACACTTCGTTTTCTCCGGCTGCCACTGCCGCGCAGTCGACACCTACGGATGGTCCCGCAAGGACATCCTCTCTTCTGTGATGAACCTGTTTCAAAACCGAACGAATCAGTACTGATTCCGGCAGTTTTCCGATTTTCATTTTCTTCCCCCTCGCAATTTGATTCAAGTACACCATTCGCAAAATAACTAGACTAATGTGCAGAATGCTTGCCCGAGAGTGCGTGCCTGAAAACGCAGGCGTAGCGGGGCGTTGAACGTCCGGGGGACGTTCGTTAAACGCCGACCGAAGTGGAACGTAGAACGTCGAGGCTTTCAGGTGCGTGCTATCGGGATAAGCAGGCAAGCATTCGGTCCAGTTATTTAAGAAATGGTGTACTAGTGTCTGGCACATGCCAAATCCAGAGTATGCTCCGCTTGATTCTGACACTGACTCGTACGCTGATTAAAGCGTTTCATTCACCGGTTTTCAGCGTCAGACATAAATCACCAAAGCAAACCCATACATGCAACGGCGGGCTCTGCGGAAAATTCCCGCAGAACCCGCCGGTAAATTCTTGATTTGTTCACTTGTTTACTGTCCTTCCGCATAGGACTGGCCATCATCCGATGGCACATATTCTTCCTGGACATAGTTCTGATCTTCTGCCGTCTGCACCGTGGATCCACTGCTGACAGCCACCTGAAGCGCCCCCAGATCCTGTTGCTGACAGGCCGCGGAAATTGCCGCAAGTGTCGCCCCGTCGGCATCTTTTGTACCTGCGGTAAAGGTATAGGGCATCATCTGATAGTTGCTGCTGTTGACTCTCTCCTCTTCACTGAATTCACCGTTCACGTAAATCAGCTTCCACAGCTCAGCCACACAGCCCTGAATTCCACCGGAACTCTCAATGCTTCCCAGCGGCTTCGTCGCGTCGGTGTCATAGGCCTTTTCTACGTCTTTGTACTCATCCACCCGGCTCTCAAAGGAAATGGTTCGGTTGGGATCTCTGGTCTCATGTCCGTAGATATTAAAGGTCAGATAACCGTCCTTGGTGATTCCCTGAATGTAAATCGGGGCGTCTGTATTGTTTTTGAAACGGAAGTCAAGGGAGCCCTCGGAGATTGCCGCGTCGAAACCGGGATCCACATAGGATACCAGGTAGGAGTGATTATGGCGCTCCGTCACTTCCAACTCCGCGCGGATCACGGCATTGTAAAGGGTGGTTGATGTCTGGCAGACACCGCCGCCGTAGGTCTTGACCACTTTGGTTCCCTCATAGGTATCTCCCGGAAGGAAGCCGTTTTCTGCCGTGGTGGGTCCGATGACTTTCTCCGCAGAGAACTCCTCTCCCGGATAAAGAACCGTTCCGTCGATGTGACGGACTGCGATCTCCACGTTCACGTCATGGCTTCTGTTTCCGGTGGCATACGCCGTTCTTCCGCTGCCCAGAAGGTCTGTCACCAAAGAGAGCTGATCCCGACCGTTTTTGTACTTTGTGACATTCGCTCTCAGCTCAACGCCACCCTGACCGCCGGTCCACTCATCTTCCATATAAGTGATAACTTTTTCCACGGACTCGCTGACGTTTATGTCCACGCCGTTTCTTCCGCCGGTGATTGTAAAGGAGTTGTCCTCATTCAGTTTCAGCCCGTTGGACTGGGCATCGCAGTTCAGGCTCTCCGCGCTCTTTTCTACAACTTCCCGCACTTTCCCGGGAGAAACGGTAAAGAAAAGCTTCAGGATAATCTGCTCCTTATTCTTCATGGCCTGCTCCGCCAGGAACCGCTTGTAAACATTCCCCTTTCTTCCGATGGAGAGGGCTTCTTTTACAACGTCCCGGTTGGAATATCCAAGTCCCAGCTTACCGGCAGTGGTTCGGTACGACTGCTCATCCGCATAGAAGACGATGATGCTGTCCGAGAGTTCTTTCATTCTCCTCTCCACAGCCGCCGACGCCTCTTCCTCCGTCATATCTGTCACGTCGATGTTGTCGATATAGATTCTCCCGCCGTTCTTTTTCTTCGGCCGCTCTGTGCCGGAAGAATCCGGCGTACCGGAAACGGGCGTCGTCTGTGCGGAAGCCGCCTCGGACGTCGTGACGGTGACTGCCTCAAGCCCCTGAACCTCTTCGTTCATCTCCGCATCCGCATGTACTGTTGCAAACATGGACAGGATCATCATAAAAACCAGCATGAGTGCAATTACTGACGCAAGAATCTGTTTTTTTCTTTCTTTATTGTTTCGCATCAGAAACCTTCTTATCAGAACTTTTCAAGCTTCAGGTTGTAGAGATACATAACGTCATCTCTGTTTGGCATTGCCGGGATGGCTCCGCGCTTCTCTACGCAAAGTCCCGCAACGATATTTGCAAAACGGATAAAATCTGAAGCCTGCTGCTGGGTGAGTTCCTCCGGACTCACTTTCTCCTCCGCAAATCTTGAGAGAAGTCCTCCCCAGAAGGAATCGCCTGCTCCTGTCGTGTCCACGACCTTCCTCGTCTGTGAAGGTTCTTTGACAGTGAACCTCTCTGTGCGGAGCATCGCGCCATCCTTACCCATGGTTATGACCACACACTTGACTCCCTGATCCAGAAGAATCTGAGCCGCCTCGTAGGGATCCTCGACTCCTGTCAGAAGCTTTGTCTCTTCATCGGAGACCTTCATGATATCCACATACTTGATCACAGAACGCATCTCCTGCTCAGCCGCTTCCCGGCTGGGCCAGAGAGGTGCACGGTAGTTCGGATCGTAGGAAATCAGTGCTCCGGCTTTTTTTGCCTGCTCCACAGCATAGATCGTGGCGCTTCTGGCCGGCTCATTTGTCAATGACAACGAACCGAAATGGAAGATTCTTGTCTGATTGAGGATATCCATATTCACTTCATCTGCGCGGATCTGTGTGTCTGCCCCCGGTTTTCTGGCAAAAGAAAAAGATCTCTCACCGTCCTTTAACTGAACGAAGGCAAGGGTCGTGAATACCTCCGGATCTTCGATCAGACCTTTGGTCTCCACTCCATTGTTAATCAACGTCTGTTTGAGGAGCTCTCCATGCATGTCCTTCCCGACTTTTCCGATAAAAGCGGTTTTCAGACCGAGCTTCGACATTGCCACAAGTACATTTGCCGGTGCTCCTCCCGGATTCTGTTCAAAAAGGGTACGGCCTGCTTCACTGGTTCCGCATGGTGTAAAATCGATCAAAAGTTCACCCATTGCTGTAACATCATACATACTTTTCTGCTCCTTTACGGTAAAAAATGAAAACGCCGGTTATTGGCAAACATAGAAAACGTGATCCATCAACATTTCTACTTTTCTATATTCTGTCTGACAGCTATCCGATCGTTGTCCGGCGATGCTCGTTGATGCCGCTGATCAGATAATGCTCAACGTATTGCGTAAAATTCCCCTGAAATTCTTCGCGCAAGTCCTCATTATATGCCCGATAGGCTCTTACGTCAAATTCCTCAGAGGCCTGTCGTCCCTCGCGGATTCCGTAGTTTACGAACTGCTCCAAGGCTCCCTCGTCATCTCCTGCATACCGGTCTTTGATATAGGAATATCTCTCTACATAATAATCATAATTGTAGATCGCAGAATAGTCCACCCCATTATATTCCGTCAGGGGATCCACCATCTTGTCGCAGCCGGTTCCGTGGCGGCCGGCCTCTTTTCCTTCGTTCATCCAGTCCCGGTAAAACTCCGCCACATCACCTTTGTATTTCCTGCGAAGTTCCGGATATTCATTCATATACGAGCAGACGTCAAATTCCTCCGACGCCCTTCTTCTCATTGTCATACCATTGTCGACAAAATCCTCATAGGCCGCCTGCTTATCCATGCCGAATTTTGCTTTCAATTCCGGATTGTATTTCATGTACGCATCAAAATCAAAGACGGATGCAAACTCACCGGTGATTTCCACCTCCGGCTTCGGTGTGGGTGTGAGAGTTGGCGTCGGCGTGGCATTGGTATTTGCGCCGCTGCCGCTTTCCCCGCCTGCAGATGACATACCCTTCACATACTGGACGATGATGTCGTATATTCTCTGATAGGTGGCCACATCAAAGTGAAGGCCGTCCACGGTGGCATAGTTGTCAATGATGGCGCTGTAGGTGTCAATGTACGTGTAGTTTCTCGCCGACTTCTTGAGCTTGTCATTGAATTTCCGGATTTCGGAATTTTTTACCGTCGTACACTGCGCTTCATCCACCGGATTGACCGAAACCACATAGGTCTTGACTCCCATGGATTTCCACTGTTCCGCTTTCTCGTTGTAGGTATTGACGTAGAGATTAATATCCGCGATGTCATTAACACCGTAATTCAGAATCACCACCGCACCCTGCTCGAGTTCGGCTTCAATCTCAGGCATCGCCTCGTTGGTAAAATAGGAGTATCCCATACCGACCTTTGCAATCCATTCATCGTTGTCATTGCCGGTATTGGCATACATATTCATGCCCACCGTTCTGGAATCTCCGGAAAAAATCATTTTTGCCGGATCCGCCGATGCTGTAGACGGGCGCATCAGTCCGGCCGCCGCACAGACCACAGCAAGCATCAGCGCCAGTCGACGGCTGAACTTCCTCCGTTTTCTATTGTCTCCCATGGCAGCTCCCTTCTCATTGTTTCCAGACATTTTTCCTGTTCCGACTCTCAGAATTCACGAAACCGGCGGCCGATGCCGGCTTCCTCATTTATTCTTCCGATGAGGAACTAACAGTGAGATCCTCGAGATTATCCTCTTCAAAGTCTACAGATGATGATGACACGCTTCCGAGACTCTCCGTCCCGCTTCCGGAAGCAGCATCCTTTCTGCCGCTGTTCAGCACATCCGTCAGCGTCGTATCTGTTGCGAACGTATTCTGGCTGTACAAAAAGAGCACGTCCGTAATCTCCGCGGAAGAAATCACCTGATTCACATCCTCGTAGTAATACCGCGGATCAATCATGATGATATTGTCATAGTAGGGAATCAGAAGCGGCACAAAAGCATTTGCGTAGGAGTCTTTGAAAATCAGGATATTCTTTCCTGTGTCTGCTGTGGTGTGAATCTCCACCGCCGGGTGATTTCCTCCGAAAAAGACCTGGTACTGATCCTTCTCCTTGAGTTTGGAGCGAATGTACACCGATGTTGTGCTGGTCTGCGTGTCCGGATAATAGACATAATACTCCGGCATCTTCGTCTTGGGAACGAGGATCCGGATCTCATCCGCCACACTGTGCCGTCCACTCTTGGACGCCAGTGTTCCCTGGAAAGAACCGGAAACGGTATAAGAAGCATAAGAGGTCTCGGGATCCAGAATCCCCAGGTTCCCGGCCATCTCCGCCAGAGCGTATCCGGCGCCGGCAGATGTCCAGTGATGATCGGTCTTGTAATAGAGCTGTTCATCCCCGTGAGCCCGGAAAGCGTCCGACAACCTGGTGAACTTGATTCCGGTGTCCATGAGACTGTTCTCTTCTTCGCTGATATCACCGATCTGATCCCTGAAAGGGGCATTCTTCGGCAGCAGTTTCGGGTACACAGCCCCTGCACAGGGCACCAGAACCATATTCATATTCAGATTCTGATGTTCATTCCAGAAATCACGGATTGCAGTCTCTTTGAGCTTCATCTGCTCCTCATCCGGAACATTTGCCTTCTCAAGAAGATATCCGTTTTTTCCGAGATACACCTCTCCGGCCTCTTTTCTTCCGAGAAAGGTGTTTTCCAGAAGGTTCAACGTAAGCCAGCGGTCTCTGCCAAAGAACTGATCGTTGAGATAGGCGGAAAAATCCTTGAAATAACTGCCGTCTTTTACGGCAGCCGCACTCAGCTTCGGTTTCTGCGCCAGATTTCTGTTCTCGTTTTCTGAAAAAGTACGATCCTTTGTTGCCATATTGACGATGACAAAACCCGCCACCATGGCCAGAAAAAGCACCGTGAGTGTTTTCGCATGCCACTTGCGAAGGAATCTCAGTTTTCGTTTCCGGCGCTGCTCCTTCGTGGCAGCACCTCTGCGTCGTTTATTTGTCCTTTGCATTGCATCCCCTCATTTGATGTTACTGCTCATTTTTTTTAAACCTGATCACAAAGCTGTCTCTCGACGTGATCTCCCCGCCCCCGGGATCTTTGTCAGAACCTCACATAAAGGAAGGACGAGTAGGAATTCGCGATCATGTTTGATATACAGAGAATAAAGAGCAGCAGGTAGCAGGCCACTGAAATCCCGGCATGTACCTTGCTTTTCTCATAAGAATAGGCATTTACAACTCTGCTCACATTCGGTCCGCAGCAGAGGAACGCCAGAATCAGAAGAATCGCGTTGCTTCCCAGGTAGTAGGAAGTCGTCGCATTCCAGAATCCCAGTCGGGCGGAACCGAGCATCTGTCCCATCCATCCAAACGCAGCTCCCAGGGTCGGCGTGAAGAAAAAGATCCATCCGAAGAAGGCAATCAGCGTCGTCCCGATGATCCGGAACAGCCGTGGAACGCGATTCATGAATTTGCTGAAAAACACTTTGTCTCCGATCACCCACAGTCCGTGATAGATTCCCCAGATAATGAAGTTCCAGCTTGCTCCGTGCCAGATTCCGGTCAGAAGCCACACAACCGACAGGTTCATGATCTGTCTGGCCTGACTGCAGCGGTTTCCGCCAAGAGGAATATATACGTAGTCACGGAACCAGGCTCCCAGTGAGATATGCCAGCGTCTCCAGAAATCCGACACGCTGTCTGCCATGTAGGGATAATCGAAGTTCTTCTCCAGACGGAAGCCGAACATTCTTCCAAGTCCAATGGCCATGTCCGAGTAGCCGCTGAAGTCAAAGTACAGCTGCAAACTGTAGAAAATCATGCCGAGCCACGCTGTCGCAGACGCCATCTTCCCGACGCCCTGAAGAGAAGCAAACGCGGCTCCAAGATTGTCCGCGATCAGTACCTTCTTGAACATACCCACCAGGAAAAGCCGCATGCCGCTGCACAGCCCCGGAACAGAGATTTCTCTCTCTGCGAGCTGATCCTTAATCTTATGATACTCTACAATAGGTCCCTGGGTAATTTTCGGAAAAAAAGATACGTAAAGCATGTAGGAGATGATATTTCTCTCACAGGACGCTTTTCCGAAATACACGTCCAGCACGTAAGAAAGGACCGTAAATGTATAGAAGGAAATTCCGATGGGAAGCGGCGGCGCCTGATAGCGGATGCCGACAATTCCCAGAAGAAAGCCCATGTATTTGTAGAAACCAAGCAACACCAGGTTTACGGCAACAGCCGAAATCACCCCGGCTTTTGCTTTTTCCTCAAATCCCCTGTTCCGCCATCCGTGAATCTCCAGAGCCGCAAGATAGTTAAACGCCATGGAGAAAAGAAGCAGAAGCAGATATCGTATATCTCCCCAGGCGTAGAACAGAAGGCTCAGGAGCACCAGCACAAAGGATTTGATCCTGCGCGGTACAATATAATACAAAAGCAGGGATGCGGGAAGAAAAATGAACGCAAAAGTTATACTGTTGAATGTCATTGTTCTCTCCCCCTCAATATGCTTTTTCAAAGGCCTTGTGCAGCGCCTCCGGATCTTCCGCAGATCCGAAGAAGGCATAATTTCCCCGAATGTCGATGACACTCTTCTCCAGCATTGCCGTCTGGTCTACTCCGTAGCCGGCAAAACTCTTCTTCTGTGTCTCCAGTCTTTTTTCAATAGCGGCCCGCACTTCTTCCTGCTGGCTCTTATCATTCATTTTTACAAGGAGGAGTTCCTCCGCCCCCATATTTGTGACAGGATAATAAAGCACAATGCCTTCATACTGTGATACATCCAGTCCGTAGAGACGACGGATCATCTGGTTGTCGCCTTCCTGCATCTTTGTGAGATCAGCAGCCTCTGTCACCTTGTCTCTCATCATCGTTATACTTGTATTGCTTGATCTGCCGCTGACAGACTGCATAATAATCACAACCACAGCGATCACTACCAGCAGCCATTTCGCAATGCCGATCATTTTCAGTCCTGAAAAATCTCTGTCCATCTCGCCCCCACACTTCTCACTCTGCCTGACCTGCTTCCCCGTCTCCGGACTCGGGATTCCCGGTACCGGCATTTTTGTCGTCCGTCTCATCCCCGCCCATGACAGCCAACTGCATATCCGCTGCCCAGTAGGGGTAAAAATCATAATTGAAATGAATGCCGTCCGGCGCGTACAGATCCGCATTCGCGGAAGTTGTCTCCGTCGTATCAATGTAATGCACGCCCTTGGACTTGCACATTTCCTTCAACACCTGATTGTACTGCGCATAATTCGCCAGATTTCCGGATACCGCATAGGCTGCATCCTGAGGCGCCATAATATCATTCACATAAATCTCCGTTCCCGGAAGATTCTGTTTGAGCTGATCGATGTATTCTCCATACCTGGCCACCCAGCCCTCCGGTGAGCCTCCCACATTATTCGTTAGATCATTCATACCGTAACAGATAAAGATCTGGGATGGATTCAACGCCTTCAGCGTGTCCATGTGTCCCGGAATCGAATCAATGTTATCACCCTTTGCCGCCAGAACTCTGTCTTTGGAAAGGAAACCAAAGTCTATAAAGCCCTCGGATCTGGAATCTCCCAGAATCGCATAGTTCTTGAAGAGTTCCCACACATCGATCTGTCCGTCCTGAAACTGCTTCCTGCGCTCTGCTCGGGCAAGTTCCTCTTTCTTCTTCTGAATCTCGCGGATCTTCCCCTGAACCGAGGACACATCTCCCTGCTCCTGCTGTTCCAGAAAAGCGACTCCCTTACTTATTTCTGATGTAGAAACAGCGGCCTTTCCGCCGCCCCCTGCAATGGAACAAACAACTACAACAAGTGCTATAACCACGACAGCTCCCACTGTCACGCGTAGAATTGTTCTATCCTGTGTATTTCTCATTCCGCTCCCCACTCATCTCAACGGTATTTTGTCAAACTTATTAAAAATTATACTAAGTTAATAAATATAATCAAAGAATTTTGTATTACTTTTTTGTTAAGTTGCGTTTTGTGTTATAGAAATTCCGGAGGAATTTCCTATAACACAAAAAAAGCGGATCGAAAAACCGATCCGCTTCTCAGCGAGCGCGAGACGGGATTCGAACCCGCGACCCCAACCTTGGCAAGGTTGTACTCCACCCCTGAGCCACTCGCGCATAACTTCTGTCAGCTCTCTGTCGCGCTGACAAAAGATAATATACATGAAACCAGACGCATTGTCAACATTTTTTCTCTGACTTTTTTGATGTCTTTTTGATAACGGTTCTTTACCTCTGCAACAGTGCACTGAGAATGTATCTGTTGTGAGGAAAGTTCTTCTGGGAAATGTTCTCCAGCCGGATCAGATCCGCGTCGATCCACAACTCCTCTGCCGCCACGAGAAAATTCGCGAACATCATCCCGAAGTTCAGTTCTTCATTCCGGTGGCGCTCCAGCTTCTCCGCATCGTGCTTCTTTGTGAAGAAATGAATCCTGTTCCCGTTCACCACAAATCGCCAGGGCTGCGTGTTCAGAACCGATGGCGCCAGTCTGGCCGCCTCCAGGAGCTTCATATAATCCGGCGAGGGCTTTTCTTTGATCACGCAGAGTTTCTCCAGCGGAAGTCTCCGCGCCTCATAACGCTGCCTGGTCACCTGTCCTCTCGCATAACCGAAAGCCAATACCCCGGCAAGAGAAAGTCCGTCCTTTTCCTGCGCCGGCCCGTGCTGACCGATTCCGGCAAACATACAGGTGCCCAGTCCCAGTGTACAAAGATACAACGCCACCTGCTGCATGAGACAGCCTACATTCATGTGACTCCTGGGTTGATCCGCTGTATAAAAGGCGATATAGTACGGACATTTGACAGGCCCCGGATGGTACAGAAGTGTCCCCCGGACACGGTTGTCCACCAGCTCAATTTTCGTGCGGTATGCATCGGACATTCCCGGCAGTTCGCTGTAAAAAGAACGGATCTTGTCCCGGATTTCTCCGCTGACTTCATCCGTCGTAAAATGTCTCACTGTTTTCCTTACAAAAATCGCCTCATAAAGGTTCATACTCTACCACCTGTCAAAATTGCCCCGCCTATTTGTAACACAATTTTAACATACCATTTCTTCATTTCAAGTGGAGAAAAATTATTTCCGAAGATTTTTTCGCTTCAGAACCGTTACACACTCAATCGAACGTGTCCAGGGAAACATATCGAAAGGCCAGATCTCACCCACGTTGTAATTCTTTCTCAGGTACCGCAGATCTCTCGCCATGGTTTCAGGATCACAGGAGACATAGACGATTCTCGAGGGTTCCATTTCAAAGGCTGCCTTCATGAAGACCTCTGTGCTTCCGCTTCTCGGCGGATCCATGAAGAGAACATCTGCCTTCTCTCCCCGTGCCGCCATTTCCGTCAGGAACCGTCCTGCGTCATCCGCGTAAAAACGTATGTTTGGTATATCATTCAGCTTCGCGTTGATCGCCGCGTCTCGGACAGCGTCTTTGTTCAGCTCTACTCCGATCACTCTGCCGGCATCCGCTGACGCTGTAATACCGATGGTTCCGATTCCGCAGTAGGCGTCAAAAACCGTCTCCTCCCCCGTCAGCTCCGCAAGTTCAATGGCCTTGCCGTAGAGCTTCTCTGTCTGGACAGAGTTGATCTGATAAAAAGAGGACGGTGAGATCCGGAATCTGCAGCCGCAGAGGATGTCCTCGATGTATCCTTTTCCGTAGAGCGTAATGTTCCTGCTCCCCAGCACCATGCTGGTCTGTTTGTCATTGACATTCAGCACGACGGAGGTAATCTCCGGATGCGCGGCGCGAAGAGCCTTCACAAAGTTGTTCTTGGAGGGGAATACCGGAGAGGCCACCACGAGAATGACAAGAATCTGCCCGGACACATGCCCCCTTCGAATCATGACATGACGAAGCAGACCGCTGCCGTGATCCTCATCATATATTCTCACCTTAAAGGAGAGTGCCAGCCTGCGGATGGTTCCGATGATCTCGTCCGCCTTTTGATCCTCGATGAGGCAGGAGGATACGGGAATCACATTGTGTGTTCCCTCCTCATAAATGCCGGATACGATTTTTCCGTCCCGTTTTCTCTGAAAGGCCGCGTTGACCTTGTTGCGGTAGTGGTAGGGATTCTCCATTCCCGTCACCGGACGAACCTTTGCGATCCCCTCCATGAGACATCTCACCTGTTTCTCTTTGATGGCAAGCTGTTCCTCATAGGTGTGTCTCAGATATACGCAGCCTCCGCACTTCTTATCAATCCTGCACGTGGATGTGGCGGAAGGCTTTGCGACTTTCGCCGGCTTTGCTGTTTTCTCAGACGTTATGCTTTTTTCACCCCTCTGTCGTACCGAAGCCTTTCCTGCCTTCGCAGGTTTCCTGCCTGTATTCTTCGTGCCGGTCTTCTTTCCCCCGGCGTATCTTGCATTCCTGTTCTCCAATTTCCTGTCCTCTTCTTACTGCGCCAGCAGGATCAAAAGCTCTGCAGTCTTTTCCATCTCCTGAATGCTGGCATATTCATATCTGCTGTGATAATTATAACCGCCGGTACAGAGGTTCGGGCAGGGAACTCCCATAAAGCTGAGAGCGGCGCCGTCCGTACCACCGCGAATAGGCTCCGTCACCGGTTCCACGCCAAGGGATCGAAGAGCTTCCTGCGCTCTTGTGATCAGTTCCATATGATCTTTCATGACCTCAGCCATGTTGGAGTACTGATCCCGGATTTCCACCTGTACCAGTTCTTTTCCGTGGATGTTGATACCGTTCACGTTCTCACTTCCGTATTTCCGGTTCATAAAGTCCGCATTCTGAAGCATGACCTTTTTCCTCGCCGCAAACTTCTCTCTGTCATGATCCCGGATAATATAGTCGAGAACTGTCTCCTCCACATCCCCGCGGATTTTGTCCAGATGATAGAAGCCCTCGTACCTCTCTGTGTGCTCCGGCGTCTCCGCCTCCGGCAGCATGGCGTTGTATTCCATAGCCAGGCGAAGGGAATTGATCATCTTGTTCTTCGCGTCTCCGGTGTGCACACTTCTGCCGCTGATTTTCACCCTTGCCGCTGCCGCATGGAAGCACTCATACTCAAGGACGCCCAGTTTTCCGCCGTCCACGGTGTAGGCTTCTTTTGCGCCGAATCTTGACACATCGAAATTCTCGGTTCCCCTTCCCACCTCCTCGTCCGGCGTGAAGGCAACCCGGATTGGCCGGTGGCTGATTTCCGGATGCGTGGAGAAGTACTCCAGCATATTCATAATCTCGGAAACGCCGGCCTTGTCGTCGGCACCCAGAAGAGTCGTTCCGTCTGTGGCGATGAGATCCTCTCCCAGGTGATCCAGCAGTTCCGGGAAATCCTCTGTTGTGAGAATCTCGTCTTTCCCGTCGTAACCTTCAATAATCCTGGGCTTCACCCCTGCTCCGGAGACCGCAGGGGAGGTATCCATATGGGCAATAAAGCCCAGCGCTTTCTCCTCCGGTCCGTCGCCAGGGACAGCGGCGTAGATATAGCAGTGGTCGCGGTCATAATCCACCGTCGCTCCCAGCTCCTCAAGTTCCTTCGCAAGAAGATCCGCAAGCGCTCTCTGTTTTGCGGTGGAAGGCTGTTCCTCTGCCTCCTCCGACGACTGTGTGTCTATTTTTACATATCTGAAAAAACGTTCGACGAGTTTCGTATTTGTTATCACTTCGCTACCTCCCTGCAGGCCGTCCTGCCATATTTTTTCTATATTTCTTCTATATCTCTTCCGGGTTTGAAAAAAAGCCCGGGACTCTCTATACTATACTGTAGAAACGCCGTTTCATCTGCGTTTCTCTATACTATAACACAATCGGGCAGAGGACAGCTTCCCCTCCCGAAACTCCAGGAGGAAATCTTATCATGAAACCATATCTGCCTGTCAACCCGAATGCAACCCCGGAGGCCAAAGAACTGCTTGCCCGCCTCTGTCAGAACGCCGGAAAAAGAATCATCACCGGACAGCACACCCAGACCAATCCCATGGAGGAGATCGGATATATCCGTGAAAAAACCGGCCGTGAGCCAGTCCTTCGCGGCTTCGAGCTCCTGGGCTATTCCCCGAATATCAATTATGAGAACGCTTCCGAAGCCTGTCTGACGGAAGTGGAAGAAAATAAAGGAACCATGGAGACCGCTCTCCGCTGGGCCGCTTCCTGTGACGGTATCGTCACCTTCTCCTTCCACTGGTTCTCCCCCCTCTACGGAGAAGACAAGAGTTTCTACACGGAGCACACCCCCTTTGATCCGCAAAGGGTTCTGGAAGAAGGCACTCCTGAGCGTGCAGCCTTCTACCACGATCTGGACGTGATTGCGGAAGAACTCCGGAAATTCCGGGAGGCAAAGATTCCTGTCCTCTGGCGCCCCTTCCATGAGTCCGACGGCACCTGGTTCTGGTGGGGCTCCAAAGGTCCCTCCGTTGCCAGAGACCTGTACATCCTCATGTACAACTACTATACAGGCGTCCACTGTCTGGACAACCTGCTCTGGGTGTGGAACTGCCGCACATCCGACGGTTATCCGGGGGATGCGTATGTGGATGTGATCTCCGTGGATCTCTATCTGGAAAAATACAAGCCAACGGATTACGCCGATGATTATTACGCGCTGATCCGGAATACCAGCTCGTCCAAGGTCGCCGCTCTTGCGGAAGTCGGCTATCTGCCGGATCCGGATCTGCTGGCCGAAAGCCGGGTTCCCTGGGCCTACTACATGTGCTGGTCCAAGGAATTCTGTATCGGAGAGCAGTACAATTCTGTGGAGAATCTGCGGCGGATGTACGCGAGTGAATACGCGGTGTCGCTTCCGTAACTACGCCGTTTCTCATGGTATAGGAAATCGCTCGCTCCGCAATCTCTATACTATAACGTTCCGCTGCACGGAAGGGGACAGAGTCATACACACGAACGATAGGAAGCGAAGGACGAAAGCGCGAGCATAGCGCAGGTGCGACGAGTATGTTTGAGACCGCTTCGAATATCAACCGAAGAATACAAAGACAAAGCGGTCGAGTTTGTGAGGAGCACCTGCAATAGGCGGCGGAGCGCTGAGGACGAGAGCGACGTGTGAGCGTGTATAACTCTGGTTCCTTCCTTAATCTTGAATCCGCGAAGAAGCCCCGGTCATAATCGCCGGGGCTTCTTTCTACTTAAATGCGGGCGTGCCGTACATGTCGTAGGGCGTTGCCTGGTATACGTAGTAATTGATCCAGTTCGCGTACAGTGCCGCTGAAATCGAGCGCCATCTGAGCATCGGCTTCTGTTCCGGATCGTCCCCCGGATAATAATTCACGGGTTTCTTGATCTCCAGTCCTTTTCCAAGATCTCTCTTGTACTCCGCATCCAGCGTCAGCCGGTCATACTCCGGATGTCCCTGGACAAAGATTTTTCTTCCGTCATCCGACATACCGAGGAAAAATCCTGCCTCATCGGAATCGGTCAGCACCATGATCTCCGGGTGCTTTGCGATTTCATCCATGGGAATCTCTGTATGTCTCGAATGTGGGCAGAGGAATACGTCGTCGAAGCCGCGCACCAGCGGTATCTTGCGGTTGTGCACTCTGTGTTCGAAGAGGCCGAACATTTTTTCATCGAGATATCTCTTGTTAATTCCGTAGAAATAATACATGGCCGCCTGGGCGCTCCAGCACTGGAACATGGTGGATGTCACGTGTTTCTCGCTCCAGTCAAGAATCTCACAGAGTTCCTTCCAGTAATCCACTTCCTCAAACTCCATCAACTCGATCGGGGCTCCGGTGATGATCATTCCGTCGTAGAACTCGTTGCGGATATCCTCGAACGTTACATAGAACTTATTGATATGACTGATGGATCCGTTTTTGATTCTGTGGGTCGCGGGAACCATAAAGGTTATATCGATCTGAACCGGTGAATTGGACAGGCAGCGGAGAAGCTGAAGCTCCGTCGCCTCCTTCAATGGCATCAGATTCAGGATCAGGATCTGAAGCGGACGGATATCCTGGTGGATGGCCCTCTCCTCATCCATGACGAATATATTTTCACTTTCAAGGATCTCTTTTACAGGAAGATCGTTTTGAACTTTAATTGGCATACCTGTTTCTTCCTTTCTTCACTTCTGTAATCCCTGACAGATCTATCAGAATCCTCTGTCAGAACTAATCCCCATCTTACTCCAAATGCCAGCCGCTGTCAAAAAACGCAGGGCCGTCGGAGTGTTTTGTCTCATAGGAAATGCGGAGCAATTTCTTATGCGACGAAGAACTGTCAGCCGGAGATCATAGCCAGCAGTTCTGCCTCGGAGATCACTTTGATTCCAAGCTCCTGTGCTTTTGTGAGCTTGGATCCGGCAGCTTCTCCGGCCACAAGGAGAGTCGTCTTTTTGCTGACACTTCCCGTGCACTTGCCGCCATTCTTCTCGATCAATTCCTTCGCCTCGCTTCTTCCCAGGGTAGGCAGTGTACCTGTTACTACAATGGTCATTCCGGCCAGTTTATCACTTCCGCCCTCTTCTTTTTCCATAACCATATTCACACCGCTTTTTTCCAGTTCGTCGATCATGCGGAGGTTTTCACTGTCGGAGAAGAATTCCACGATATCCCCGGCGGTGGTGCTTCCAATGTCCGGAAGCTGCACCAGTTCTTCCGCTGTGGCCTTCGACAGTTCCCGGATCGACGCATAGTGTTTCATGAGTTCTTTCGCTGTCGAACTTCCCACGTTCCGGATGCCAAGAGCGGTCAGCAGGCGGGCGGGATTCTGCTTTTTGGAGGCGTCAATGGCATCCAGCAGTTTGTCCGTGTTCTTCTCCTTGCCGATGATTCCCTTCTCCACCATCTCATCCCGGTAAGCCCGCAGTTTGTAGATGTCGGCATAGTTTTTCAGATAACCTTCACGGATCAGAGCTTCCACCAGCGTGTCCCCAAGTCCCGCGATATCCATACAGTTTCTGGATGTAAAGTAGGCCACGGTACGGGAGAGCTGTGCCGGACAGGAAGGATTCACGCAGCGGATGTCCGCGGTGTCCTCCTCACGGATCAGCGGGTGTCCGCAGACCGGACAGGTCTTTGGTGCTACAAAAACGGTCTCCGGCTCCTTCACGCAGCCATTGAGCTTCGGGATAATTTCTCCGCTCTTAAACAGGCGGTAGTGCCCGCCCACACCGATGGACATTTCCGTGATGTAGTCCTGATTGTGAAGTGTAGCTCTGGAGACACTCGTGCCGCAGAGTCTGGCCGGCTTACCGGTCTCTGCATCATGAAAACTTCCGGTGAAGGTGAGTTTTCCGGTTCTTCCTACATTCACGATGATCTCATCCATCTCAACCACCCGCTCTTCCGGCGGATACTTGTAGGCGATATGTCCGCTGGAATACTTGCTTCCCGCAGGAAAATCGTTCCGGTACGCAGTCTGATTGATTTTTACAACGGCTCCGTCAATGTCATAGGGAAGGTCGGCTCTCATTTCCGCGATTTCATCAATGGCGGTCAGAACCTCTGTGGCATTGACACAGTTTTTGTGATAAACCGTCTGCACGCCGCAGGCTGCCAGAGCATCCAGTGCCGCACTGTGATCCGCGAGAAACTCCGCAGGCGCGTCCTGAACGTTAAAAACAAACATCCGAAGCCCGCGCTCTTTTGTGATGGATACGTCCAGCTGCCGCAAAGTTCCCGCAGCCAGGTTTCTCGGATTCGCCGCAAGTTTTTTTTCAAGGCGCTCCTGCTCCTCGTTGAAACGGTCGAAATCCTCATGCGTCATGTAGACCTCGCCCCGGATCTCCAGGTAGTCGTAGGGAAGTTTCAGTGTTTTCTGCACGTCGGGAATTACAAGGGCGTTCAGCGTCACATCCTCTCCCACCAGACCGTCTCCTCTGGTCTCCGCCAGCGCAAGCTTCATGCTGTCTGTGCCGGCCACTTTTTCATAGCGGAGGGTCATACTGAGACCGTCAATCTTTGTCTCTACCGAAAAAACTGCGTCCGGATGCAGATCCCTGACTTTCGTCACCCAGGCCGTAACAGCTTCCTTGTCAAAAACGTCCTCGATCGACAGCATGGGAACCCTGTGCGTTACTTTTACGCCGGCCTCTCTCTTCGCCGTTCCTCCGATCTTCTGGGACGGGGAATCCGGAGAAATCCAGTCCGGGTGCTCCTTCTCCGCCTCTTTGAGGGCAATCATCAACTGATCATACTCATAGTCGCTGATCTCCGGCTCATCCAGATTATAATAGCGATCCATGTGATAATCGATTTTCTCTTTTAACCGGTTGTACTCTTCAAAGGTCATTTTTGCTCTCCTTTATTCCAAGGGCTTTTTTCAAATCCCTGACTTCCTGTTCACTGAGTTCACGAGTCTGGCCGTATTTCAGACCGTCCAGCGTGATATTGACCACACGGATTCTCTTCAGTTTTTTTACTCCGTATGAAAACTCTTTACACATCCTCCGGATCTGACGGTTCAGTCCCTGTGTGAGAATAATCCGGAAGGTTCTCTCTCCGGTCTGTACGATTGTGCAGGGACGGGTCCTCACCTCCAGTTCCCTCAGGTAAACACCCTCCCGCATGCTGTCCAGGTCTTCTTTCCGAAGATCCTTGTTGACCGTCACTTCATATTCTTTTTCATGGGCATTTCTGGCCGCCATCATGGACTGAATCAGATCACCGTCATTGGTAAGGATCAACAACCCCTCGGAGTTGCGGTCAAGTCTTCCCGCGTAGGTAACCCTCACCGGATAGTTGAGATATTCGATGAGGTTGTCCCTCTCTCTCTTTTCAGCAGTGCACACGATGCCCACCGGCTTATACATCTTCAGGTAAATCTTCTTTTCTTCAAGGGTGACCCTTTTCCCCTTCACTGTCACGATGGAATTCTCATCCGCCTGACTGCCGGGTTCTGCAATTTTTCCGTTAATAGAAACATGACCGGCTTCAACAAGCCGGTCTGCTTCACGCCGCGAGCAAAGCCCGCTGGCACTCAAATATTTATTAATTCTCATTCTCTCTATCCTGTATCTCTACTCTCAGGAGATCATCTGTTACTGCTGTGTGGCAATGTAATCCGCAAGATCTGTATTGGCCGCCATCACCTGATCGTACTGTGTCTGCAAATCGCTGATCATACTCTGCGCCGCCGGACTCTGAACGGCAGCGTTCATGTATGCGGATTCCGCATCGGACACCTCAGTCTCAATCTTCATGGAGCCGTTTGGCTGTACCCTGATGAACAGCTCTGTCAGCGCCGGAACATTTGCATTATAATCGCTGTACTTGTAATTGTATTTTGCGAATGCAAGATAACTGTCTTTTGAGGATCCCGGATAAGCGTATACCTGAATATCGGAATAAGCTACAATTCCGTTTACCGCTCCGCTGGTATCCAGAGAAGCAAAGTACGACTGCACAGCCTCATAGATCGGTCCCTCTGTCTGTTCCGTCAGTGTATCTGCCGGAAGAACAATTCCTGTAGGAGCCGCTGTGACTGTAACTGTAGGCTCTGTTGAAGATGCCGAGATCACTTTCTCTGCCTGCTTTGTAGGCACCGGTGTCAGCTTGCCTGTGTTTCCTGTATTCTCTGTGGAATTGCGGCGGATCATCAGAATACCGAAGACAATCACCACAATGGCAATTACCAGAACAGCTCCGAGCTCGATATAACGGAGATTATCCGAGAGCCACTCCAGGAAAGGATTTTCCTTCTTTGCAGGCTTCTTGTCTTTTCTCTGCTTTGAGTTGTCGTATGTGTTTCTGCCGAACTCATCCGGCTTGATCACGTACTGCGCCGCTTTCTCTTCCGACCGGTAAGAGTTCCTGCTCTGAGCATCGCCCGCCGGTTCGTCCTTCTCTGCGTCGGCGATCACTTCCTGAACAGAAGCTGCCCGGTCTTCCCACTGTCCTGTGCTTGCAGACACATCCGCCGGCTCCGTTTTCACCGCCGGTTTCTTAGCTGCGCCCGCGTCTGTCCGCAGAGCTGCAGCATTCGGAAGAACCTGTGTCTGCATCGCCTGCAGTGCTGCTTCCGCAGTATTCTTTTCGACCTTACCGGCTTCCTGCGCCTCTGCCCCTTCATTTACTTCCACAGAAGCTGCAGTCGCAGAATCCCCGCTCTTTGCGCCATCTGCAGAACTGTCATCAGCCCCATTTGCGGCAGCCGCGTTTTCCTCAACGCGAACCGTTTCCGTAGCCACTGCGCCTGCATCCTCTGTCATCATCTCTTCAGCAGATGCTTCCTGTGCTCCGACGTCAACCGTACTGTCCTCTGCCGGGCTCTTCGCATCCTCAGAAGCCTTTGCCTGATCCTTTTCTGCCGCCTTGGCAGCTTTTGTTTTCGAGGAAGCTCTCTTCCTGGTTTTCTTCATCTCAGCAGGAGTCGTAGGCATCTGCGACGGATCCACAAGGATCTGCTCTGCCTGATCCGCTGCCAGTTCTGCAACTGCGTTGTCTGCAGCCGGATTATCTGAAGGCGCGGCCTCTGAAGTTGCGGTCTCAGGAGTTGCGGTCTCAGGAGTTGCGGTCTCAGGAGTTGCTTCTGTCGTTGCACCCTCTTCGGCTGCGGCTGTCAGCTTCTCCGCTCCTGTCTCTTCCGTTTTCTTTTTGGTCGATTTCCGTTTTGCAGCCGGTTTTTTCTCAGCAGTCTGCTCATCGGAAGCTTTCTTTGTCGACTTCTTTCTGGCTGTTTTCTTTACTTCAGTGGAATCTTTTTCAGGAGCTTTTCCCTGCTCAGTGATTTCTTTCTTTTCGTCTTCCATTTTCTCCACCTCGTATTTCCGGATTCATCCGCAGCTGCGGACACCGTCAGACAGTTACTTTTCCGTCCACTCACTCATTATGTATCCTACATATCTTACTACATATTCTCGTATTTTACAAAGGTCATTGTATGACAATGCGCACAGGCGGCAGAGTCATGCCAGCGTCCTATTTGTTCCGTTTTTTATCACCTTCATTCTTGAGAAGGGGACGCAAACCAATTCTTATAACGCAAAAACAGCCGGATAAATGATTCCTCACTTACCCGGCTGTACACGCGTCTGGAGGGATTCGAACCCCCGACACACGGTACCGGAAACCGTTGCTCTATCCCCTGAGCTACAAACGCTTCTCATGCGCCTCAACAGCGACATGAGCATTCTAACACACCATATTTCAAATGTCAAATCGACCTTTTTCCCTGCTGTAATGGTATACGTGTTCAGAGAGAACTTCCTCCGGCGTCAGCTGGGTCAGATTTATTTCTCTGACCATGGCATTCAGTTCTTCTGTCTTGAATTGAAACGAACCGTCGTCAGGGACGACCAGACATTCGTGTATGCTGCTGGGAAGTACGTAAAAATCTCCGTTCAATTTCTCAGAGATATCTTCCGCCACACCGGGAAGTGTGATGCAAACTGCCCCCATGTACTGCTCTTTTCCGGTGAGTACGTACAATGGCATCTCCGGTATATCTTCGACAGGCGCAAACGGCACTTCCTCACGGATGGAAAAAAGAACTTCCCGCACGGGTCTTAATCTCGGTTGAAATTCTCTCAGGGTGTTCTGCCAGGCATCCTCCAGGATCTGCTCCGGACTGACGCCCCAGCACGCCAGCTGGAAATTATGAATCTGGATCGTCCCGTAATCCAAGGTCTCCCGTGGCATGCGATAATAGCAGACCAGTGCCAGATCACGCCACTTGCGGTGCGGAACTTCCTTCAGCATTTCTTCATTTTTCTCCGCATTCACCAGCCGCATGTACAGTCCGTTCCTGACTTCCTCATAACTCAGAAAGAAACCTTTTCCGATGTCGATCTTCTCAAGCATCTTGTCATAAGCTCCGAGAATGTTTCCTGCCAGTTCGAAGATCTCTTTCCCGTCCCGGTACTTCCTGTACCAGTCGTCGAGATAAATGGTTGGAGCGATCCTGCTGTCTCCCTTCCGAATGATCAATGCTTCCCACTGTGTCCCGTTATTCTTTCTGATGCTTTTATGCTCGATGAAAGTTTCTTCATCTGATCTGCGGTTCAGTTCATCAACAAGTAAATCTGTAAACGTATTCAGTGTCATTTTCTCTCCTTTTCTCAGGCAAAATATCGGCAACAAAAGTCCGAATGCGGACATCAACTCTCCACGCTCTCCATTCTGAAGAAGACGCAGCAATCCTATGGCGCAAATGCAGAATCGAAACTGACACATATGTAAATGTAATCGAAAATGAAAATGATGGAATAATTGGGATTTTCAGCTGACAGATGCCGGGCTGTAAGCCGGTTCAGCTTATGAAAGAAATATAAGTTTAGGATAAGAAAGGCACGGCCGGTATAAATGCCGCCCGTGCCTGTATAATCACAATGAGTTCATCAGATCTTCAGAACTATATAACGATCAGACACGTTTCAGGTACTCACCTGTTCTGGTATCGATCTGAACTTTATCTCCAAGGTTTACGAAAAGCGGAACCTGGATCTGTGCGCCTGTCTCAACAGTCGCCGGCTTTGTAGCGCCCTGTGCTGTGTTACCTGCAAAACCAGGCTCAGTCTCTGTGATCTCAAGCTCTACGAAGAGAGGAGCCTCTACAGAGAATACGCTTCCGTTGTAGGAGCTGAGAGTTACTTCCTCATTCTCTTTAACGAACTTAAGAGAATCGCCTACTGTTACGTTGTCTACAGCAACCTGATCGAAAGTCTCCTGGTTCATGAAGTAAAAGAGCTCTCCGTCGTTGTAGAGATACTGCATCTTCTGACGGTCAACTCTTGCCTCCGGGAATTTCTCAGTCGGACGGAAAGATTTCTCAACAACACCGCCGTTGATTACGTCTCTGAGTTTTGTACGAACGAAGGCAGCTCCTTTGCCGGGTTTTACATGCTGAAACTCAATAACCTGGCATACCTTTCCTTCGATTTCAATTGTCTTACCATTTCTAAAATCACCAGCTGTAATATCTGCCATCTGATGTTCCTCCTTTATTTCACGTGTCTGTATTATGCGATAAAACCGTAGTTCATTATATAAAAAATAGTCAGTATTTTCAAGAGTTTTTTATGGCCTGTTCGTAGGATCGAAGGACCGGTTTCTCAAGAAATCTCTTGAGTACAATCTGGATTTCCTCCTTCGGATTGATGGGCTTTACAAGTATGGAATAAAGCCCTGCACGCCTGGCGCCCCAGACATCCGTGAACAGCTGATCGCCGATAAAGAGTGTTTTTTCTTTCGGCACGCCGATCTTCCCGCAGGCTCCCAGATATCCTTTGACAGAGGGTTTGTTCGCCATGCAGAGGTAATCCGATCCAACTGCTGTCGCAAAGGGTTCCACCCGTTTCTTCTTATTGTTTGAAATCAGGCAGGTCGTAAATCCGATCTCCCTAAGTCTCCGGAACAGCTCGATCGCCCGCTCGTCCGCAGGTGCCCCATGAGGAACCAGCGTATTGTCGATGTCAAAGGTAAGTCCCCGGTAACCTTTTCTGTACCACTCCTCATAATCGATCCCGTAGGCAGAATCCACCCACTGATCAGGATAAAATTTCTCGATAAATCTTAACGCCATTCATTGTCTCCTTGCTCGAAGGACTTCCCGAACCTCATCACTTACTGGTGATAATTCTCGAGGAAATCCGAAAGGTGTGTCATGGCCTCTGCCAGTGTCCTTCTGTGCGGCAGATAAACCAGACGGAAATGATCCGGATCCTTCCAGTTAAAGCCTGTTCCCTGGACAACGAGTACTTTTTTCTCATGCAGGAAATCATAGGCAAATTTCATATCATCGTGAATATTGAACTTCTCCACATCAAGTTTCGGGAAGATATAGAAAGCAGCTTTGGGTTTTACCACACTGATTCCCGGAATATCCTTCAGGGCATTGTAAATAAACTCCCTCTGCTCGTAGATTCGTCCGCCCGGAACCAGATACTGCTCTACACTCTGATACCCGCCAAGAGCAGTCTGAACGATAGACTGCGCCGGTACGTTGGAACAGAGACGCATGTTGGAGAGCATATTAATTCCTTCTATATAATCTCTTGCCAGATCCTTGTTTCCACTCAGCACCATCCAGCCTACGCGGAATCCGGCCACCATGTGGGACTTGGAGAGTCCGGAGAAGGTAACGCAGAAGAGATCCGGAGCCAGCGCAGCAATGGATGTGTGCTTCACGCCGTCCATGATCAGTCTGTCATAGATCTCATCAGAAAAAATGATCAGCTGGTGCTCTCTCGCCACCTCCACGATCTCTTTCAGAACAGACTCCGGATACACTGATCCCGTGGGGTTGTTGGGATTGATAATAACAATCGCCTTTGTCCGGTCTGTGATCTTGCTGCGGATATCATCCAGATCCGGATACCACTCTGCCTGTTCGTCACAGATGTAGTGAACAACCTTGCCTCCCGCAAGTGTGGCACAGGCTGTCCAGAGCGGATAATCCGGGGCGGGAATCAGAATCTCATCACCGTCATTCAAAAGCGCGCTCATACTGAGGTTGATCAGCTCGCTGACACCGTTTCCTGTGTAGATATCATGGATATCCAGGTTGGGAATTTTCTTGAGCTGACAATACTGCATGATAGCTTTGCGGGCAGAAAACAATCCGCGGGAATCCGAATACCCCTCGCAATCACGTACGTTCGTGATCAGATCCTCAACCACCTCGTCAGGGGCCGTGAAACCGAAGGTCGCAGGATTTCCGATATTCAGTTTCAGGATCTTCTTCCCGTCTTCTTCCATTCTGGCCGCTTCCGCAACGACCGGACCACGAACATCATAAAGCACATTATCCAGTTTGCTGGATTTATTAAAAGTACGCATAACAGGGGCCTCCCATTCCATCAATTACTTGCTTAAACCTTAAGATTTGCGATTCTCACTCTATTTTACAGAATCCAAATCGACTGTCCTTTATCATATCATTCCACGGCCGGATTCGCAAGTTACCTGCCCACGACCGTCTCATTTCTTAAACAGAAGCAGTCCATACCGCGACTCAAAAGGGCGCCGGAATCCCTGCGGATTCCGGCGCCCCCTCTTCAACTTTTCGCTTCTGACTGCCGCTCATTTCTGGCCAAGCAGCTTGGACAATTCGTCCATAAATGTATTTACATCCTTGAACTCTCTGTATACGGACGCGAATCGCACATAGGCGACCGGATCAAGATTCTTCAGCTTGTCCATGACCATTGCACCGATTGCCGTGCTCGGAATTTCTTTTTCTTCGTGATTAAAAATCTCCGTCTCCACCGAATCCACAAGATCATTCATCTGCTGAACGGACACCTTTCTCTTCCGGCATGCGAGAATAACACCATTCAGGATCTTGTTCCTGTCGTATTTCTCACGACTCTGATCTTTCTTGACCACCATCACGGGAATCGATTCAATTTTCTCATAGGTGGTGAAGCGCTTGCCACAACTGTCGCAGACGCGTCTCCGCCTGATGGAATTATCTTCCTCCACCGGTCTGGAATCTACTACTCTGGTATTATCCTGGCTACAAAATGGACATTTCATCTGTTATTCTCCGTATACGTCGTTCTGTAAAAATGCAAGTTACTGTAATTTCGTTCCACAGTTGGAGCAGAACTTTGCTCCCGGGTCAAGCGGAGAACCGCAGTTGGAACAGAATTTCGCTCCGGTAGCCGGTCCCTGTGCGACCTGCGGATTCTGAGGTGCCATGCCGGCTCCCATCTGACTTTGCATCATCTGGCCTGCCATCTGCTGTCCCATGGCCATACCCATGCCGATGCCAGCCATATTCGCAGCGGAAGCGCCTGCCGCCGAATTGCCTCCGGCGCCGAGAGCGTCAGCCATAGCCATCTGCGTATACTTGTTGACATCCGAAACCATAGACTGGGAAGCCGCCTTCTCTGCCATCTTCTGAATTTCATCCGGATAGGAAACGCTGGAAATCGCGAAATCTGTCACAGTGATACCGATTTTTACCAGTTCATAGTCCAGATCACTCTGAATTCCCCGTGCGATATCTCCCGCGTACGCCTGCAGATGGAACATATCTTTTCCCTCTGTGGCGATGTGCTTCATGAGAAGCTGGTCCAGTTTGGACATCACCCTGCTCTTGATATCATCCATAGTGAACACATCCTGAACGCCGGCAACTTTGTCTGTGAGCACCTGCTCATCGGAAACCCTGCAGCTGAAGGTTCCAAAGGAGCGGATCGGCATTCCTCCCGGAAGTCCCGGTGCTGGAATATTGATGGCGTTCTTTGTGCCCCATTTCTCCGTGATCTCTCTGGTATTGATAAACATGACCTCTGCGCGAAGTCCGCTGTTGAATCCGAATTTGAATCCTTTTAATGTGGAAAGGAAAGGAATGATCTGCGACTCGATGTCGTAGCTTCCCTCATCCCGGAAAATTCCCTCGACTCTTCCGTTGTAGAGAAAAACAGCATCCTGTCCCGGTCTTACGATCAGACGGCTGCCCTTCTTGATCTCTTCATTCTTCCATTTCCAGAAGAGAATGTTCTCATTTGCCGGTTCCCACTCCACTACATTTGCAAACTGATTAAATAAGCCCATAGAAAGACCTCTCTTTAAAGTCCGAGTTTTGCCTTCATAGCGGCAAGTTCGGCATCGACGTCAGTGCTGCTTCCCTGATCGTATTTGCTCTCCAGATCCTCGATGGACGCTGTTGCCTCGGAGCTTCTGTTCAGCTCTGCTCTCGCATTGGCCTCGTCCAGCATCTGGTTGGCCTTAGCCTCCATGCGGTCGAACGCGCTGACACCGTCTGTGATGTTCATGCCGCCCACATGCTCATTGAGCTCGTTGATCTTCTGCTGTGTCTTGGCAGCTGCAACCTTTGACTTGATGGACGCTTTGCGCTCATTGAGTGTCGCAATGTCCTTTGTAAGCTTATCATGCATCTGACGCATTCTTGCGGCGCTGTCTGCCGTGGCGTCAGCCATCTGCTGTTTCGTCTCACGTGTTTTTGTGAGTTCACCCTTTTTTGCAAGGAATGCTTTGGCGTCATTCTCATTTCCTGCAACGAGTGCCTTCTCTGCATAGCTCTGCATCTTCGCGATCTCTGCGTCACACTCGTCCAGTTCCCTCTTCGCTCTCTCGGCCTGAGCCATCACAGATGCTGTCTCAGCTTTTACCTGTCCGAGATCGTCCTGCATATCTCTGAGGTACTGATCAATCATCTTCTCCGGATCCTCTGCCTTATCCAGCAAAGCATTGATGTTGGCCGCCATAATATCCTTAAATCTCTTCAAAATACCTGCCATGTCTCTCCTCCAATTTTCGCTACATTATTAGATTCTACACGATATCATAATTACAGATAATTTCTGATATCATAAAAAACATCCTATATTATTATAGGATGTTTTCGGTGAATTGTCACTAAATTTTACAGCTCCGTTAGATCGTCTTATGCAAAAATTGCGCCTGCAGCTCCGAAGATTCCTGCGGAAGCAAGCCCCATAATGATACCCGCCAGCAGGACGCCGATCATAACGGCAGCCACGCTCTTTTTGAAGCCGATATCAAGGATGCTGGCAGCCAGCGTTCCTGTCCAGGCTCCGGTTCCCGGCAACGGGATTCCCACGAAAAGAGTGAGCGCCACAAAGAGTCCGCTCTTTGTGGAGGTTTTCAATTTCTGTCCGCCCTTCTCTCCCTTTTCAAGGCAGAAGGAGAAAAAGGGACCGATGATTTTTTTGTCCGCGCCCCAGACCAGAAGTTTTCTGGCAAAAAGGTAAATAAAGGGCACCGGAATCATATTGCCGATCACGGCGATGATGTACGCGTGAAGGAGCGGCACATCGATTCCAACCGCAATCGGGATCGCCCCTCTGAGCTCAATGATGGGAACCATCGAGACCAGAAAAGTCAGAATGTATTTTGTCAGCATTACTGTCCCCCCTAAATCAGATTCGCAAATCCCAGGATGAGTACCAGGGCTCCCAGCCCGATCCTGTACCAGCCAAACACTTTGAAGTCATGCTTCCGGATGTAATCCATCAGGAACTTGATGGTGAAGATGGAAACCGCAAAGGCAACCGCCATTCCGATTGCGAGAATCAGCAGTTCTCCGCCTCCGAATCCGCCGCCGTTCTTTATGAATTTCAGAAGCTTCAGAGCAGAGGCCCCGAACATGGTGGGAATCGCCAGGTAGAAGGTGTACTCGGCTGCCACTGTCCGCGACATACCGATCAGGATTCCGCCTATAATCGTCGCCCCGGATCTGGAAGTTCCGGGAATCATGGCCAGGCACTGAAACAGTCCGATAATCAGCGCATCTTTCATCGTGATCTTCCGGAGCCTGTCAACTCTCGGCATCCGTCCCCTGCTTCTGTTCTCAATCAGTATAAAAAAGATACCGTAGAGAATCAGCATCAGCGCCACAACCATCGCATTGTACAGATGCTCATCCAGCCAGTCATCCAGCGGAAGTCCGATGACAATCGCCGGAATTACAGACACCAGAATCTTGAGCCACATGACCACCTTGTCCATGTAGAGATGACGGTCAGCGAACTTCTGAAAGCGCGCTCCCGCTCCCTCCGTCTGAACGTGGGCAAACTGGCTCTTTACAGCCGCTTCGCCCTTCATGCGAAACGGCCAGAGCTTTTTAAAATAGATGACGACAACCGCGAGGATTGCTCCGAGCTGCACCACCACATCGAACATCTCCACAAAATCATGGTTCATATCCAGCTTCATGATGCTGTTCACCAAAATCAGGTGTCCGGTACTGCTGACAGGCAGCCACTCAGTGATACCCTCCACAATACCGAGGATGATCGTCTTGAATATGTTCAGTATCATAGTCTCTTTTACAGATTGCCGCGTTTTGCAATCGTAGCAATGTCAATAAGTTCCAGTTTCTGAATATCCGTGTTCTCCAGAGACGTCGCAAGAGCATTTGCCGTATCTACAGCGGTGATGACATTGACACCTGTCTCAATGGCGTTTCGACGGATCACGAAGCCGTCGCGGGAGTGTTCTGCTCCCTGCTCCGGAATGTCGATAACCAGATCGATCTTGTGTCCGAGAATCAGATCCATGAGGTTCGGGCTCGGCTGCTCGATCTTGTTTACCGGCACGGCATGAACGCCTTTTTCTCTGAGATAGGAGGCTGTACCTCTAGTTGAGAAGATGTGATAACCGAGGTTCTCAAAACGCTTGATAATCGGCGCGATCTCTTCCTTCTCACTGTCTCTTACCGTCACGATCATATTCTTATGCATGGGCAGATGTACACCTGCGCCGAGGAAGGCCTTGTAAAGAGCTTCATTGAAGGTCTTGGCAATTCCCAGGCACTCACCTGTGGACTTCATCTCCGGTCCAAGACTTACATCTGCGTCCCTGATCTTCTCAAAGGAGAATACCGGCATCTTGATTGCCATGTAATCTGCTTCCTTCTGAAGTCCGGGCTCATAACCAAGGTCTTTGATCTTGTGTCCCATGATACACTGGGCAGCAAGCGGAACAATTGGGATTCCGGTAACCTTGCTGATGTAGGGAACCGTACGGGAAGATCTCGGATTGACCTCGATCACGTATACCTCATCCTTGTAGACAATAAACTGGATGTTAATCATACCGAGTACGTGAAGGGCATTCGCAAGTTTCTTCGTATCAATCTCGATTTTTTTCTTGATTTCATCCGTCAGATCCTTGGCCGGATAGACAGAGATGGAATCTCCGGAGTGAATGCCGGCACGCTCGATGTGCTGCATGATTCCCGGAATCAGAATGTCCTCGCCGTCGCAGACAGCGTCAACCTCGATCTCCGTTCCCTCCAGATATTTATCTACGAGAATCGGATGATCCTGGGTATAGCGGTTGATGACATTGATATACTTCGTGATATCCTCGTCGTTGATGGCGATCTGCATTCCCTGACCACCGAGTACGTAAGACGGGCGGACAAGAACCGGATATCCCAGCTCATTTGCCACTTCCACACCTTCCTCTGCAGTAAATACCGTGCGTCCTGCCGCTCTCGGGATTTCTGTCTTTCTGAGAATCTGGTCGAAGAGTTCACGATCCTCTGCAGCATCCACATCCTCCGCAGATGTTCCCAGAATCGGCACGCCCATCTTCATCAGAGCCTCTGTAAGCTTGATGGCTGTCTGTCCACCGAACTGAACCACAGCCCCGTCCGGATGCTCGACATTTACGATATTCTCCACGTCTTCCGGTGTCAGCGGCTCAAAGTAAAGTTTGTCCGCGATATCAAAGTCAGTGGAAACCGTCTCCGGGTTGTTGTTGATGATGATGGTCTCATATCCCTCTCTTGCGAAGGCCCAGGTGGCATGAACAGAACAGAAGTCGAACTCGATACCCTGACCGATACGGATCGGTCCGGATCCCAGAACCAGCACCTTCTTCTTGTCCTTCGTCTCGCAGGCCTCGTTCTCTCCGCCGTAAACGGAATAGAAATACGGTGTCTCAGCCGCAAACTCGGCCGCGCAGGTATCTACCATCTTGTATGCGGCGGTAATGTTGTATTTTCTGCGGAGTTCCTTTATATCCTGCTCGCTCAGCTTTCCGTTGAGATCCGCGATGAGATAATCCGGATACTCCATGCGTTTTGCTTCGCGTAAGATTTCCTCTGTCAGTTCATTCTCTCTTAAGGTCTTCTCCATCTCTGTGAGGCGGGCGATCTTGTCCACGAACCACATATCGATCTTTGTGATCTCATTGATCTTCTCGTAGCTCACACCTCTTCTTACAGCCTCAGCGACCCTCCAGATCCTCATATCGTCGACGATCTTGAGATCATGCAGAAGCTTCTCGCAAGAGAGATCGGAAAAATCATAGCTCATCAGAGAGTCCACATGCTGTTCCAGAGAACGAAGTGCCTTCATCAGGGCACCCTCGAAGTTGTTGCAGATACTCATAACCTCACCGGTTGCCTTCATCTGTGTCGTGAGGGTTCTCTTTGCCGTGATGAATTTATCGAAAGGAAGTCTCGGAATCTTCACTACGCAGTAGTCAAGCATCGGCTCAAAACTTGCGAACGTTTTTCTTGTGATGGCGTTCGGGATCTCATCCAGTGTGTAACCCAGAGCGATCTTCGCCGCAACCTTGGCGATCGGATATCCGGTAGCCTTGGAAGCCAGGGCGGAAGAACGGCTCACACGGGGGTTAACCTCGATAACACAGTACTCGAAACTGTCCGGTTTCAGAGCGTACTGTACGTTACATCCACCTGTGATTCCCAGCTCTGTGATAATATTCAGCGCCGATGTACGGAGCATCTGATACTCTTTGTCTCCAAGAGTCTGAGAAGGAGCAACAACGATAGAGTCACCGGTATGTACGCCGACCGGATCAAGGTTTTCCATGTTGCAGACCGTGATCACGTTTCCTGCGCCGTCACGCATTACCTCATACTCAATCTCTTTCCATCCGCCGATATAACGCTCAACCAGAACCTCGTGTACACGGGAAAGTCTGAGTCCGTTGGAGAGAATCTCAACCAGTTCCTCCTGGTTGTGAGCGATTCCGCCGCCGCTTCCACCAAGGGTGTAGGCCGGACGAAGAACAACCGGATAACCGATTTTTTCTGCAAAGCGCTGACCATGCTCGATGCTGTGTACAACCTCTGAAGCTGCCACAGGCTCTCCGATCTTCTCCATGGTGTCTTTGAACATCTGGCGATCCTCAGCCTTCTTGATGGTCAGAGCCGTTGTACCGATGAGACGGACATTGTGCTCAGCAAGGAAACCGTTGTCATCCAGCTCCATGGCAAGGTTCAGACCGGCCTGACCTCCCATTGTGGGAAGAATACTGTCCGGTTTCTCCTTGATGATGAGCTGCTGTACAACCTCAACCGTCAGGGGCTCGATGTAGACGCGGTCTGCGATGTCACCGTCTGTCATGATCGTCGCCGGGTTGGAGTTCAGAAGTACAACCTCAATTCCCTCTTCCTTGAGAGAACGGCAGCACTGCGTTCCTGCGTAGTCAAACTCCGCCGCCTGTCCGATGACGATAGGACCGGAACCAATAACGAGAACTTTCTTTATGGACATATCTCTGGACATTACTGGTTACCTCCCATCATACTGATAAACTTGTCAAACAGATAAGCGCAGTCCTGCGGTCCGGGACACGCTTCCGGATGGAACTGTGTCGTGTAGATGTTCTTTCCCACGTATTTCAGTCCCTCATTTGTATTGTCATTTACATTTACATAAGCCGGTACAGCCACAGCCGGATCCACCGTATCGGTGTCCACGACATATCCGTGGTTCTGTGCCGTAATATACACGCGGCCTGTCTCCAGATCTTTGACCGGATGATTACCTCCGCGGTGTCCGTATTTCATTTTCTTTGTGGAAGATCCTGTGGCCAGTGCCATCAGCTGATGTCCCATGCAGATCGCGTAAATCGGTACGTCGGACTCATAGAGCTTGCGTACCTCTTTGATCTCGTTCGGGCAGTCCTGCGGATCTCCGGGGCCGTTTGTCAGCATAATACCGTCTGGATTGCCGGCCAGAACTTCTTCTGCCTTTGTCCACGCCGGATAAACCGTAACATCACAGCCTCTCTGATTCAGGGAGCGGATGATGTTGTACTTCACACCAAAATCCAACACAGCGACTTTGTATTTTCTGCCGGTCACTTTCCCCCTGATCGGTGCAGAGGGATCAATATCCGCATAGGCAGGGCTTGTCACACCACCTACAGCTGTATCTGTCGCAGGCCAGTACTCGATCTCCGTGCAGGTAACCTCCTCCACCTCACAGCCTGTCTTATATGCTTTGATTCTCGGAAGGACCTCATCCAGACTGAAGTTCTCATCTGTTGTGATCATGCCGTTCATGGTTCCGTACTCCCGGAGGATCTTGGTGAGGGCACGGGTATCAATTCCTGCCACACCCGGAATGTTATATCTCTTCAAAAAGTTCTGAATTGTATCCTCTGAGCGGAAGTTACTGGGCATACGGGAAAGCTCATGAACGATGAATCCATCCATGTACGGTCTCAGAGACTCCTGATCTTTATAGTGAATGCCATAGTTACCGATCAGCGGGTATGTCATACATACCGCCTGTCCGGAATACGACGGATCGGTCAATACTTCCTCATAACCTGTCATAGAAGTATTAAATACTATCTCACTGATAACCTCACGTCTGGACCCGATGCTGGTTCCCTCAAACACATGTCCATCTTCAAGAATCAAATATGCTTTCATATTTGTGCTCCTTTTGCAAAGTAAAACTATAGTGCCACATCCTGGTTATTATAACACAGCCGCAACTGTGGTATATACCAAATAAGTATCAGATCTTCCTTTTTCCCGAATATAAGATCAAAGTCCGCAAGCGGAGCGTCTTATCTCATGGGAGATTTCCTATGAGATAAGAAAAAGGACCACGGGAACACGTCACCGTGTTCCTGTGGTCCTTGTATATCAATCTTCAGCTGGCGTTCCTAATTTCCGAATCAGCATTTCCTGTCCCCTTGACTTCCTTAATTTGGGCAAAAAGAAAGTGCAGGAAGCGGGACTTGAACCCGCACAGTATTGCTACCACAGGCACCTGAAGCCTGCGCGTCTACCAATTCCGCCATTCCTGCATCTCATTATTCACTTACAAGGCTTTGTGCGCCTCGCAACGATGATTATAATATCAGAGGTCCGCTTCTTTGTCAACGAGTTTTTTCAACTTTTTTTATTTTTTCTTTTCTTGTGTTTTCCGTTCTTTTTTGCCGTCTTTTTCTTCACGGAATATCCGAAGGAGCCAAGCATTTTTCCAAGCTCATAGTACTTCCCGTGGGAATAGGCGGTCAGATGTGTGTCTTCCATATGGAACTTTCCGCTCTCGTCGATATAGTCACTGTCCACCTGCACGCAAACGACCTCAGCAAGAAACAGATCGTGAGTTCCGAGCTCCATCACCTGACAGACTTTGCACTCGATATTGACCGGGGACTCCTGAATCAGCGGCGCACCCACTTTCTGAGCCTCTGCTGCGTGAAGGCGGCACTCCGCAAACTTGTCAACGTCCCTTCCGGATCTGACGCCGCAGTAATCCGCTGCCCTCACCAGTTTCTTCGTTGTGAGATTGATCACGAACTCGCCGCTCTTCCGGATAAGATCATAGGAGTATCTGGATTTGCGGACAGAAATAGATACCATCGGCGGATCCGAGCAGACCGTTCCCGCCCAGGCGACCGTAATGATATTCGGTTTTCCCTCCGGATCCGCGCAGCTTACCATTACCGCCGGTACCGGATAGAGAAAATTGCCGGGCTTCGGAAATACTGTTTTTTGAATGCTTGTTTTTTCTGCCATTTGATTCACCTTGTTTTCTTCTTTTGTTCGTACAGACTCTGATCCGCCTTTCGGATCTGCTCTTTTACATCTTTTGTATCTGCGTCTACTTTAGTGGTTCCCACCGAAACGGAGAGCGCATACTTTACTCCAGCCCACTCGTTGAAATACTGAAGGTTCTTGTGGATGCTGCCGATCAGCTCTTCCACTTCCGAGTCATCCCTAAGCTCCGCCGCAATGACAAATTCATCGCCTCCGTATCTGGCGATCATCGGTTTTCCTGTCACCGTCTGGCAGGCCTGCCTCAGGGCGTCGGACACCCGGATCAGCGCTTCATCCCCCTCTACATGTCCGTACTCATCATTGATCGACTTGAAATGATTGACATCAATCATCAATAAATAAAACGGCACATTCTGCTCTCTTTTTGACTCAATATAATTATACAGCCTGTTCCTGTTATTGGTTCTCGTGAGAGGATCAATCGAGACAAGATGAGACAACTCCAGGAGATACATGTGGAGACTGCCGATCATCATCACAACTCCCGCCGCGGGAAAATAATCATACCCTCTGAAATCAGCAATCCATTTCGTCAACATTGCCGCTGCCGGGTAGACAGCTGCGACAACAATCTCAATCCTGATGGTCGACGCCTCCATATACCGGAGAAAAACAAGCGCAACCAGCAGGAGCACCAGCTGTGCCACCAGCATCACCGGAACCTGAAGGCCGTACAGCTGTCCCTCCTGCATCCTCCCGTTTCTGATATAAGAGAATGCTTTTGTCCAGGGTGACGTAAACAGAAGAATGGATAACGTTAACCACGGAACATGCATCAGCAGATTCCTCATTCGACTTCTGGTGCTGTCCGGCCGGATCCTCATCCAGAGAGACACCGCCCATATAAAGACCAGAGACGCCAGAACAAAGGCATAGGTGATCTCGACGACCAGAAGAATTCTCTGATCCACGCTGCCAATCAGATTCAGATAGCCGCGAATCATCTCCGCCAGGAGATAGACAAAGAGCACAAAGTTCGCCCTTCGAAACCATATTCTCACCAACTGATTATCGCCACTGATCAGAATATTCGCATAGATGATCCCGACAATAACCATGCAGAACAGATACATACCAATATATAACACCGAAAATACCATAGCATCCTCCGGATTAATCTCTGGCTGTTTCCACTTCCCGCCGGACACAGACACCGCAATGGTGCCGACATCACAGAATCTGTGGTCCTCCCCCTATCTTTACCGTATAAAAATCTGCCTGATATCCGATTTTCTTTCTGTAAGCTCTTCCAACCCGTCCCATGAATTCCGGAATGGAATCATTTCGGACAATGGATACCGTACACCCGCCGAAGCCGCCCCCGGTCATTCTGGAGCCAATGCAACCCGGGACTCTCCAGGCCGCTTCCGCCAGGGTGTCCAGCTCTATCCCTGTCACTTCATAATCACGGCCGACGGACAGATGAGCCTCTCTCATGAGCTTCCCGAAAGCTCCAAGCTTACCCTGCTTCAACAGCCGGACCGCTTCCACTGTGCGCCGGTTCTCATAAACCGCATGCTTCGCTCTCCTGCGGCAGACAGGGTCTTCAATCGCCCCCTTGTATTCTTCGAATTCTTCACAGGAAAGATCCCCCAGACTGCTGATTTGTATCACCTTAGAGAGATCTGCCAGTGCCTTTTCGCACTCCTTTCTCCTGTCATTATATTTCGAATCCCGAAGATGATGCTTCTTATTAGTGTTTGCGATAATGATACTCGCATCCTTCAAACGGATCGGTACATATTCGTACGAAAGCTTTGACGTATCAAGAAAGATCGCGTGATCTTCCCGCCCCATAGCCACCGTGAACTGATCCATGATACCGCAGTTCATTCCATTATAGGTGTTCTCCGACTCCTGACACAGAAGAGCAATCTGTTTCCCATCGATCTCAAAACCATATTGATCGCAGAGCATGACGGCAGTCACCACCTCCAGCGCCGCGGAGGAAGAAAGGCCGGAGCCATTCGGGATATTTCCGTAAATCACCATGTCAAATCCGTTTTCCACCGGATAGCCGTGATCCCCGAAAATTTTTACAACGCCCTTCGGATAGTTTGTCCACCCATACCTCGGGGAAGGGATGAGCTCATCCAGCGCACTCTCATACACGCCGTTTCGCGGAAAATTCATGGAGAAAAAACGTAGTTTCCTGTCTGTCCTGCGCCGGACAGCGGCATATGTGCCGATGGTCAGCGCACAGGGAAAAACATGTCCTCCGTTGTAATCGGTGTGCTCACCGATGAGATTCACCCTTCCCGGCGCAAAATACACATGCCCGTCTCCGAGAGGTCCGAAATGTTTCTCAAAACCGGCCGTGATCCGCTCTTTCATTTCCTGCTGCGAAACTCTTGTAAGTCTTGACATCCGCATCCTCCCTTCCTGCACATACTTTTACACGAACATGTAGATTTTTTATCACATTATACCAACGAAGGACAGCAATTTGCAAACGTTTTCGTGGTGATTCGTAACAGGAACAAAGTCCGCAAAGGGATTGCGAAGCAATTTCCTATACCATAACGAAGCTCTGCAGAGCTGGGTTTTCGCTACCGCAGGAACTGACTGTTCCATACACAAAGCGGCTGCCGCACAGGATTCATTTTTCGTGACTCCCCACAGCAACCGCTTTTTGTCAGGGATTCACCGTTTCAACGTGATCCCCTTACTCTTCATTTTCTTCTGCCTCAAGGTAATACTCTCTTGAGCAGAAATCAGAGAAATATCTTACTTTTTCGTTATATCCTGTTCCGCTGTAGGCAGGCGAGAGTTTCACCCCGGCCTTCATCAGAACCGAACCGGAGACATTCATCTCCTCGGCCTCTCCGGGCATCGTCACAAATCTGGCGATCAGATTATGGAGCACAGACCCCTGGCGCACATGTACCGGAGCGGATGTATTGATCAGATCTCCAAACCGGCGGATATCTCTCTTCTGCTCCAGACTGTAGAAATGATAGCGAAGCCTCTCGTCAAGTCCCTTTGCCCTGTACTGTTCGAACTGGGTATTTGGACGGACGAGCTCCTGAAGGATGAGTCCGACCGCCTTCTTTTTGTCCGCGGAAACACAGGTCCACTCGTGGATATTTCCGGTGCGGCCACGGTAGAAATCTCCGTTCTGCAGCACATCTCTCCAGGCTTTGTACAGCTCCACCTGTTTCCGGATCTCATCCATCTCCTTCTTGTCCAGATCACAGAGATTCAGCTCATAGCCGAGAACGCCGAAGGACGCCACATTGAATCTGGTATCAAGTGGTGTTTCCCTCAGGGTCTGGTGATTCGGGCACGCAGACACATGAGCCGAGATCACAGACATGGGGTAGCCGAAGCTGTAACTCTCCTGGATTCTTGTTCTCTGAAGGGCATCCGTGTCATCGCTGGCCCAGATCTGCGGGAAGTAGCAGAGAGCTCCGAGATCAAAACGGCAGCCGCCGGCCGCACATCCCTCAAAGAGGATCTTCGGAAATCTCTTCGTAAGGGAAGACGCCAGCTGATAGACTCCGAGAATATATCTGTGAGCAGTCTCTCCCTGCCGGTCAACCGGAAGGTACTGAGAATATACATCCGAGAAAATGCGATTCATGTCCCATTTCACATAGGCGATGTTTGCAGAGGAAAAAACCTTTGTCATCTGTTCCGTCATGTATTCCACTACTTCCGGATTGGCAAAATCCAGGATTCTCTGCGTTCTTCCCTCCGAGTGAGGTTTCCCCGGAATCTCCATGGTCCAATCCGGATGTGTGCGGTACAGATCGCTGTTCACATTGACCATCTCCGGCTCCACCCAGATTCCGAAATCCAGTCCCAGGGCATTTACTTTTTCCACCAGTCCTTCCAGTCCGCCGGATAATTTCTTTGTATTTACCGTCCAGTCTCCCAGCGAAGATTTGTCGTCATTTCTCTCTCCGAACCAGCCGTCGTCCATGACAAAGAGTTCCATCCCGGCCTCTTTTGCAGCTTTTGCCAGACGAAGCAGCTTGTTCTCATCGATTTTGAAGTAGGCAGCCTCCCAGCTGTTCAGAAGAACCGGACGCGCCTTCTTCTTCCATTCTCCCCGGACGATATGTTCCCGGACAAAATGCTGCATCTGTACGCTCATGGCAGAATAGCCGTGATCCGAATACGTCATCACTGCCTCGGGAGCTTCAAAGAAAGTTCCCGGCTCGAGAATAAAGGAGAAACCATCCGGATTGATTCCGGCCACGAAACGGGATTTTCCGTATCCGTTGACACTCAGAGCCTCGTAATGATTGCCGCTGTAGATCAGATTCAGTCCGTATACCTCACCGCTCTCCTCGGTGGTATCCGCCGCATGGAGCATGACAAAGGGATTGTTTCTGTTCGAGGAAGCACCGGCCACTGTGGAGTTGACGATTTTTCCCGCCTCTACTCTTGTATCTGTCCGGTTCATCTCTCTGGTCCAGGCACCGGTAAAATTCGTGAACACCCAGCCGGCTTCCATGAAATCAAGCTGCGTACTCAGCAGGCGGTCCAGACGGATTGTCTCGGCACTGCTGTTGACCAGGCGGCTGCTTCTGGTGATAACATCGCAGTCTTCATATACATAGTAATGAAGTTCCAGCGTCAGGTCATACTGTCTGTCCCTGAAAACTACTGTGAGGTGATCCACTTCCCCGTCTTCGGAATAAGAACCCGGCAGAGTTTCAAACTGCGGCTTTTCGTTCGTTACCTCGTAGCTTTCAAAGAGAAAGTCCGACGTTCTTCCTCCGTCGGCATGTGTGATATCCACGAAAGGATCCCGGATATCCCCTTTACCATAAGAAGAGAATTCAAGCCGCAGGTTCTCCAGTGTCAGCGCCGGATGCTCATTGTCATAGGAAACCATGTTGCCTTCCGGGAATTCTTTCCTCTCTCCGAGGGTCTCGGCGTCTGCCTCAATCTCTTCGGGCGTCATAGCCGAGAGATCACCCAGGGAGGCTCCGTAGTAGAGATGCTCAGGATGTCCTGTATCCAGAATCCGGAATGCGTAAGTGGTGTGCGGTGTGCTGAGGACAAATACTTTCTTCTGTACCGTTATCATATGCAATCTCTCCTGTCTGTGAGAGGGACTTGCTAAGCGCAGGTCCCTCTTATTAAAAAAATATGTTTCTTATCTGTTTTTCTCACCCGGCACGATGATACCGAGAATTTTTTTCTCATTGTAGAGCGTAAGGATCAGTCCGCCCAGTACACAGACCACGCAGGCGGTAATCGCCGCGATTCTGTATCCGAGTCCGGTCTCCGGACTGATGGATGCAAAGGCTGTGAACAGCAGCATGGAGATACTCTGTCCCATCTTGAACGCAAAGGTACGCGCCGCAAAGAACATACCCTCTCTCTTCTCTCCTGTTACAACAGCGTCTGCCTGTGCAATATCCGCTACAATCGCCTGCGGAAGGATACCCATAATTGCCATAGGGAAGGCTGCGCAGGCCACGATGATTCCGCCCCATACCAGTCCGTTCAGGCCGAAGTTTCCGGAAATGGCCGTGATGGCGTATACGACACCGAGACCGGCAAAACCGCAGAGCACCAGTTTCTTCTTGTTGAATTTATGAGCCAGGAAGTTAACCGGCGCATAGCAGAGGAAGGACATAAAAGTCATTGCCACATAGAGAATCGTTGTCATGGTCTCTTCGAGACCCATCAGCTTAGTGATGAAATACGGAAGACCGGTCTGGAAAATCGTGATCGCAAGGAAGTAGAGCACATCACTTGCCACGAATTTGCGGAACTCTTTGTTCTTGAACGTCTTGCCCAGAGACTGGAAAGCATTGTCATTGGACGGAACAGCCTTCACATAATCTGTCTCCTTGATCGTAAATACCGGAACAAGAAGAGCAATCAGACCGATGGCTGCCAGAATCATGAAGGTCACACGAACCGCCATTACGCGTCCCATGGAGGGTTCCAGCGCGCCCCAGATATAAGGTGCCACATAACCGATGGCAGATCCGAGAATAAAGGTGACACTGATATAGGTAGAAATACTGATTCTTGTATCCTGTGTATTTCCAAGCTCTGAAATCAATGCATTATAAGGTGTACAGTACGTCGTCATAAACAGGTAGAACATCATCAGCGTGACAAGAAGCCAGATGCCGTTGATGGTCGACACTCCGTTTACCGGTGCCCAGAACACAAGAACCGTGACAGCGGCAAAGGGAATCGCGATCTTCTTCATGAAAGGAATGCGGCGTCCCTTCGGGTTTCTGGAACGGTCGGACATATTCGCAATCAACGGATCCGTAATGGCATCAAAGATTCGTCCGAGAGCCGCAATTCCTCCGATGATTGTCACGATTCCGAGAATGACGCGACCCTGGGGAATAAAAAGCGTCTGTCCCGCCTCTATATTCTCCGTTGTCGGCTCATAGAAATACACCAGCCAGTTTGTAATCAGCGCAGACAGAAGACTCCATCCGAACTGCCCGATGGCAAAGCACCACATTTTGCCACGTGAGATTTGTTTCATTTCCATATCCTCCTAATACAATTACTTCTTATAAAAGTCGCTGCTCTCTCAGCGTTTCTTTAACCCCATGGCGATGTCCACACATTTATATGCGCCGTCATAGATTCCTGTTTTCTTGTTCGCCACAATATTCTCACACATATCTACAATAAACCGGTCGTCCTTCAGGAACAGATCGATCATCTGCAGGGTGTGTCCCGTATCTCTGCACTCCAGCGTGCCGTCTCCGATCTCCGCGGAGTGAATAGCTCCCCACATCTCATGTCCTCCGATCCTTCTGATAAAGAGCTTCGGCACCGGATAGAAGGCCAGCTCGCTGGGTTTTGTCACCAGGACATCACAGCTGCGAAGCAGCAGGTTTGTGCAGTACACCGCCTCAAAGATATTCTCATGCCAGAAGGCATGTACACCTGTGACATCCTCCGCAAGAGCCTTTTTTGCAAAGGCCTCCGTGTCGTCCCAATCGTTGAAGTGCTCTGTCGAGAGATCCCTCAAAGCGGGAATATCCGTCAGCAGCTCGTCCCAGACGTTGCGGTAATCTCCCACATTCACATAGAGAGCCGCTTTCTGTTTCCGGATGGCAGGGAGAAGATGCCGGATGATCGCGGCAAAAATCTCTTTCTGCGCTCCCGCCCCTCCGATGGTGAGAAGGAACCGCATGGGCGCTCCCTTTTCTTTTCTCCGGATTCTGGCGTCACAGTCTGCTTCTATATTGCGCACCAGCTCATCATCGATGTAATGTCCTGTGTACACCAGACTCTCTGCCGGCATGGGCTTTAGCACTTTCTTTCCGCTCATTCCGTTGAGCACACGGTATCCCTGATAAGCCTGATGGGTCTGAATCGTGTGGATACTGCCCTCTGCCAGGTGCAGCGCCATCGGCCAGTTGTCCGGAATCGCATTGACCACGTACTTCATGCCTGCGTGAAGAGCCGCCTGCGCCGGCCACACATGGGTGCCGATCACCGGTATCTCCTTCGGAATATTGTTGTAAACCGCCGCCATGATCTCGGCAGTCTTCTGATCTGACGCATTATAGCTGAGTTTACGGAATCCTTCGTAGTTCACCGGCTCCCAGACAATTTTGTTGAACGCCTTGCTCTTCTGGGAAATTCTCGATCCCATGGAATAGAGATTGTTCTGCTCGCTGATCACTTTCGTGCAGGCAGTCTGCGGAAAGGAGTTGAGATCCAGCCAGTAGGGCTTGTATCCCTTGGCATGAGCAGCGCTGGCCATGGCCATAGAGATGCGATAATGGCCGAAGCCCATGCGGATATTTCCGACGATAATTCCCTTCTCAAGGTCAAATTCCTCATCGCCACTCTCTCCCTCGTCCACAAGGCGGATATCACTGACTCCCAGTGACTTACCGATATACGGATTCGTGCGGATCACCGTCGGGTAGGAAGCGTTCGCGTCACTCCCGAACTTTTTTACGAATTTTGCCTTGGCCGCCTGTGCTTTCTTGTAGTCGGCAGCGCTCATCTCGTTCCCAAAAATCACCTTTGAACGATCTATCATCCTTTCCTTCCTCCCTTTTGAATCGTAAATCCGATCTGCCGGCTGCCTCCCTGAGGGGAGTGAATCGTCAGCAGTGCCTCTCCTGTTTCTCCTGTCGTCCGGACATAAGTGCCTCCCAGTCCTCCTCGAAGCATCACCACTTCCGGTCCGATAATTTCAATGGGTCCTTCCGCCTGAAGCGTCACTGCGTTCTGATAGAAAGCTGTCACATTGCCGTTCTGATCTCTCATGGAGAGTCTTACAGCAGCAACGTCATACGTCTCCCCTTCTGTGAGACTGGTATGATCTGCAGTGGCAGAGAGCAGAAGATCACGAACAGCAGCCTTTGTCCTCGTGCAGACAACCTCGCCGTTCTTCACAGCTTCAAACTTATATTCCGTGGATTCCCCGCCCCAGTTTCCGATGTACTTGCCGTAGAGCTGATAGGCATCATCGTACTTCATATGGTAGGCCGCCATCAGTTGCAGCCCCTTCACCATTACCTTCGGCGGCAGGTGATCCATACCGTAGATCGCCGAATAATTCAGAATATACTTCACCGCCTCGGACTGTTCCCTGCTGAAGTTCTCTCCTTTGATCAACTGGTCTCCGATGAAGTCACTGACCAGAATCGGGCCGTGCCGCAGGTTTTTCCAGGTGGAATCCTTCGCGGTGTACTCCCGGATAAACACTCCGTTCTTGTACATCCGGACGCTGTCTGCATTTGTAAAAATGTACACCTTCCCGGGATTTCCCGACGGATGCTCTCCGATGTCCATGGAGGAACTGATTTCCAGGACAGGAATCGTGGACTGATGCGCGGCATAGACGAAGGATGCCGGCTTCGGGTTCCTGTACATATCCATGACGCCGTGGTAACAGATCCTGTCTCCGCTTCCGAAGTCTTTGTGTGTATTGTAGTCGAACATACACCAGCCGAAACTTCCGGCAATATCTTTTTCACCGGCCACGGCATCCAGAACATTCGCGTGGCGAATGGCGTGTTCACTCCGGTGAAGCTCACTGTCATAGGTCTTCGTGGGATACATGTGGCCATTGTGCTCACTGACAAGATATGCCTTTTTCATGTCCGGAGTCACTGCCTTCTTTTTCTCGCATCCGGCATTGGAACCACTGTGGGAAAAATCATTGAAGGTGTAGACATCTTCCAGAAGATGACTCTTTTTCAGATATCTCACCCCGCCGGTCTGTCTTCCCGGATCCAGGTGATGTGCCACCGCATTCGTCTTTGTGTAAAAATCATCATCGTCTTCGGACTCATTGATCCGCACACCCCAGAGAATAATGGATGGATGATTTCTGTACTGAAGAACCATTTCTTCTGTGTTTCTGACGGCCTGCTCTTTCCACTTCTCATCTCCGATGTGCTGCCATCCCGGAATCTCTGTAAATACCAGAAGTCCCAGTTCGTCACATCTGTCATAGAAATACGGGGACTGTGGATAATGGGATGTCCTCACACAGTTGACGCCCAGCTCCCTGCGGAGAATGTCCGCGTCGAGACGCTGCTGTGATTCCGGCATTGCATATCCTACGTATGGCCAGCTCTGATGTCTGTTCAGTCCCGTCAGACGCACCCTTTTTCCGTTGAGATAAAAACCATCCTTCTTGAACACGGCACTCCGGAATCCGAATCTGACATCGAAAGAATCCAGTACTTCTTCGGATCTGACCAGCTCCGTATGGAGCACGTACAACTTCGGCCGGCTCTGGGTCCAGAGTCTGCAGTTCTCCACCGGATTCTCCGTGACATAGGAGCTCTGCACCGTTCCGTCGGCGCCGATCCTCTCATTGATCCGGCATTTGACAAGTTCTGTCTCAAAGCTTCCGTAGATACGACCGGCCATGTCCATGACTTTCTGTCGAAGGATCAGGTTCCCCTTCTTTTCATCCGCTTCCACAGAAACCTCTGTGTTCAGGACATAATCGCTTCCGGCCTGTACAAAAACGTCCCGGATGTGTTCCTGATTCTTCACGTCAATCCAGACTTCCCGGTACAGACCGCCATAGGTCATGTAGTCAACGACATATCCAAAGGGCGGAATGTTCTGATCCTCTCTCGAATTCACACGGATCACAATCTGATTGTGCTCTTCGTATCTCAGAAAATCCGAAATATCCATGGAAAAAGCAGTGTATCCACAGTTGTGGGATCCGCAGAGTTCCCCGTTCACAAATACATCCGCACTGTGGGCCGCCGCACCGATGGTAAGGATCACCTTCCGTCCGATCCAGTCCTTCGGCGCATAGATTTTCCTCCGGTATCCGGAGATCATCTGATATGCTCCCTCGTCACAGTAATCGAAAGGTATCTCCTTCACGGTGTGGGGAAGTCTGACTTCCCGACAGGTCTGTCCCTGCTCACAGCTGCCCTGAAGAAAAGCTTCCGTAAACTCCTCCGTAAACTCCCATCCGTTGTTCAGATAAATTCTGTCGATCATTCGTTCCTCCGGGCGATGCCAAAGACAAGAATCCGAACCACTTCCGCAAGTGCCTCGCCGTACCGGATTCCGCTCTCAGACAGCACGTTTCTCTGGAAAAACTGCTCAATCGTCGCCTGCATCATAATCTTGAATACCGGAATCGAAACCTCCCGGATCACGCCTTCTTCCATGCCCTGCTCGATCAGGCCGATGGTGGCTTCCCAGCCACTCTCCAGCCTCTGCTGCACGTGGTTATAAATTCTCGGATACTTGTCCTGCAGGCAGTAGAGCCGGTTAAAGTCAATATCTCTGTACTTCTCCGGCATAGCCCCCAGAAGATGGTAGAGTTTCTCAACCGTACTCAGAGAATCATTCTCCAGAATCTCCCGCTCGCTGAGCTTGATGGAATCAAAAATATAGTCAACCATCTCATCCAGCAGTTTCTTCTTATCCGGAAAAATCACGTAAATCGTCTTCTTGCTCCTGTGGAGTTCCTTGGCAAGATCATCCATGGTGAATTTCAATCCCTTCTGATTGAACAACACGATGGTGGCATCCAGGATCTCCTCTCTGACTGTGCTCTGCTCCATACTTGTTTCCCCTTGTCCTTGTACTTCATCACTGCTTCCCGTTTCCCGTCAAACAGCAATTTTTCTACTTGTATAACAAAATTTCGTGTTATAGTTTCCAATATATTAGTATTATAAAATAGTATAATAACCCGCGCAAGAAACTAAATGGCCAAACTTCGTTTCCGCTTTTTGTTCACATTTACTTTTCCCGCGAGCCGCACATCTATACGAAACGTTCTGTCTCAAAGGAAAAGAGGACGCCGTCGCGATAAACTCGCGGCAGCGCCCTCTTTTTCATGTGTTCTTTTTATTTATCCGGTTCAATGAGTTCGATCTTTGCCGTAGCCTGCCGCTCGACATCTCTCGAATTCTCCATCAGAATATTCAATTCTACATCTGTCCCGTCAAATTCCTCTGCCGTACATTCGTACACGGAATTCTCTGTCCGGAAAAGGAACAAACCGTCGTCATAGACGGAAGCGATCAGCGGCGATGTGTGCACAAGCGTGTTGTCATCATAGACGTCGCTGCCGTACACCCTGCCGATCAATTCATTGTTCATCACTTTCCATGCCTGTAGTTTCATAACCCCATCCTTTCACTCCCTGCACTTTCTTGACAGCTATACTAGAATTTTAGCGCACAAAAATGAAGAATGTGTGAACGCTTAGAGATCCACGTCCTGGCCGTGGGAAAGTTTCGCAACTGCCCCGGACAAAGCGATCAGTGCAATCAGGTTCGGAAGGACCATGATTCCGTTGAAGAGATCCGAGAGGTTCCACACCAGATCCACTTTCAGAAGTGCTCCGATGAAGATAAAGATGATTGCAACTACAGAAAAGATCTTTGAGCTCTCCGTTCCGAGCAGGTATTTGATATTCTGCTGTGCGAAGAAGTACCATCCGATGATCGTTGAAAATGCAAAGAACAGCAGACAGATGGCAACAAAGACAGGACCGAATTTTCCGAAACCTGCGCTGAATGCTGCCTGGGCTACCGGTGTACCGGTTCCGATTCCGGAAGGATTCCACTTCATGCCGGCTGTCTTCGTGCAGAAGAGATCAATGTTTCCAAGCACATTAGATGACAGAATGACAAGGGCAGTCATCGTGAGAACCACGAAGGTGTCGATGAACACGCCGACCATGGCAACCTCTCCCTGATCCTGCGGCTTCTCTACCTTAGCCATTGCATGCGCATGCGGTGTGGATCCCATACCGGCCTCGTTGGAGAACAGACCTCTGGCCACGCCAAGGCGAAGTGCCTGACGAACGGCAATTCCGGCACCAGCTCCGCAGACTGCCTGAGGATTGAAGGCTCCCACAAAAATGGATGCAACCGCTGCCGGAAGATTTTTGCAGTTAATAACGAGAAGGATCAGGCCTCCGAGAAGATACAGACCCGCCATCATCGGAACAACTTTTTCTGTAAAGGCTGCAATGCGGCCGATTCCACCGATAAAAATGAAGCCCGCAACTGCTGCAACCAGGACGCCCAGGCAGAGTTTGTCCACAGGGATGCCGGCTACCTGAGGTATATTTACACTCTCAGGAATAATATTGTGGAACGCGTCCGTAATAGAATTGGACTGTACCATATTTCCCATAATACCAAGAGCAAGTGTAATCGCAACCGCAAAGAAGCCTGCGAGGAATTTCCCGAAGTCTCCTTTGAAGGCCGCTCTCATATAATACACGGGGCCTCCGATTACATTTCCCTTGTCGTCTCTTGTCTTTGTCTTCTGTGCAAGGCAGGCCTCGCCGTAGATTGTCGCCATGCCGAAGAAGGCCGCAACCCACATCCAGAAGATTGCACCCGGACCTCCGCCGAGAATGGCCGTCGCACAGCCCGCGATATTACCGGTTCCGACCTGGGCGGCAATTGCTGTCGCCAGAGCCTGGAAAGAACTCATACCTTCCTTGCCGGCCTTGGAACCGTGCAGAGAAAAGTTTCCGAATACCCTCTTCCACGCCTGCGGAAAATGTCTGATCTGCACAAAGCGTGTGCGGATCGAAAAATAGATACCTGTACCGACAAGGAGGAACAGAAGAAGGAACCATACCTTATCGTCAGCGGCAGTTACAATGTTGTTAAAAACTTCCATGACAAATCTCCCTTTCTCATTTACGACGCAGGAGGGGCTTGTCGCGCAATCTCGGCGCGTTTTGTCTCACCGGAAATCCGAAAAAACTTCCCTATGAAACAAAAACGCCGTATCTGCAGATGCAAATACGGCTCCATAAGTGACCTGTCAGATCACTGATTCTTCTGTTCCCTTACCCGTTTGGTTCCCACGGTCACGCCGCCCCAGCGTAGCATGGTTGCGACCGCTCCTGAACATCAGTGATCTGTCCGGTCTATGAACTCTGTCCTTTTGCCTGAGAGATTCTGCACAGTTCATCTGTCCTGTGCATTGCACCTTCGGCACTCTTGCGAGATTCTCCAGAGCCTACTCCGTTTTCAGTCCTCGTCTTTGCGACACCTGAGAGTTTTACTCCTTCGGCAGGTCCTCTTCTGCAACCGACCTCTGAACGGCTGCGTCAGATTCCGCTTTTCCTAAAAACTTCTACGTCATCTTTTATACGAAAAAAATATACCATCCGCCAGCAACGCGCGTCAACACGTTAAAGTGCGAAATCTAAATTCCTTCATCTTTAAGATGATTCTTTTTGTTCACAGAATTATTTTCGGCTCTCTGTCATTTTTACGCTCTTCTATTATGGTGAATCTTTTTTACGGCGTACATTGCCCGATCCGCCATCTTCAGCAAATCGCTGATTCCTCTGCATTCATCCGTGTACATGGCAATTCCGTAGCTGATTTCCAGACGGTAAGGCATGTATTCACCTTCCTCCAGAAGCTTTTTCTGAACACGCTGACAGTATCTCTCTACCTCTTCCCTCCGGGAAACTTCTGTGACAATCGCGAATTCGTCACCGCCGTATCTGCAGATCATGGTCTTTCCGTCCAGATCTTCCACACAGTTTTTCAGGCAGGCCGCTGTACGAACCAGCGCGCAATCTCCCTCAATGTGACCGTAATTATCATTGATCTCCTTAAAGAAATCGATGTCAACGATCACAAGATACAGTTCCTTCCCCGGCATGCGTTTCTCCGTGAGCCTCTGATCCAGATACCGGTTGAACTGACGTCTGTTATTCAGTTGTGTCAGGGCATCCATAAAAATAGAAGCGTTCTGTTCATCCAGATAGACAAAGAGGAAACAGATGGCCAACGCCATCGAAAGCGCTGGAACATAAACCAGGAATTCGTCCAAAAGCGTGGCGATCATCAGCATCAAAAGGCAGACCATCGCCAGAAAATCCCTCTCCTTCCTCGCCAGATCCTCATCTTTACGCAAATAACGAATCACCAGGAAGAAACCCGCAAACAGATACATATACACCGGTATCCACTGGATATAGTAGAGCATTCCGAACTTCAACCTGTTTCCTTCCACCACCCGGAATACGCTTCCACCGTCAAACAGGTTATACAGAAGGATCAGAATTCCCGTACAGGCCGGCAGAAGTGACAGGAAAACCCGTTTCAGTTTTCCCTCGTTTTCTACCAGTATCCGCAGAAAAATAAACAGATTGGCGGATGTGGCGTGCAAAAAACCCAGATAGAGATACTCCAGCAAGTATTCCCCTGCGCTCCCCATGGGAAAATCCGCCGCATGAATCACTGCCCAGATTGTATCAAAGAGAAGAAACAGAATGAAACCGCTGAGTGCTTTGACATAGATTCTGGTACGCACGTCTCTGCGCAGGGATCGGATAATCCGGATAATGATCAGAATAATCAGGGCACAACAAGTGAGATTGATTTCCGCATATAACATTTCATTCATCTTTGTTGTCATATGTCTTAATCTCCGTCTATCCTCAATCAGGTAAAAACTGCAAAAAATTATTTCATATTATAACACAAATGATTGAAAACTCAAACAAATCAGTGGTAATATTAACGCATTGAGGAGGATTGTTATGGATCTTAACAAATTAATATTTTTTTTCATACTGGCACTGCTTCCGGCCGTGCTTTTGTTGCTCTACGTGTACAAGAAGGACAAATTCGAAAAAGAATCCCCCAGGCTTCTGATTCATCTGATTCTTTTGGGTGTTGTCGCCGGCTTTGCCTCCATGGCACTGGAAATGATCGGCACAATTTTTCTGAATGTCACTCCGCTTGACCCCAACAGCAGAATCTACACAGCGGCAAAGGCCTTTTTTGTGGTTGCTGTCACCGAGGAGGGAACCAAGTACCTCTTCATGTCCATCCGGACCTGGGATGATCCGGAGTTCAATTTCCGCTTCGACGGAATTGTATACGCGGTCTTCACTTCCCTGGGTTTCGCAGGCATGGAGAATATCCTCTATGCTCTGGGCTTCGGTCCCACGGTTCTCTTTTCGAGAGCCATCCTTTCGATTCCCGGCCATATGAGTTTTGCCGTTCTCTTCGGTCTGTTCTACGGAAGAGCCAAGAGCTGTTCCCGCCGGAACCAGAAAGCAGGCACCCTTCTGAACAATACAGCCGGCTTCGTGCTGGCCGTTATGCTCCACGGTCTGTATGACACCTGTGCCATGATCGGTTCTCCGCTGGCGCTGCTGATCTTTGTTCTCATCGTGGTTGTCATCTATCTGGTCTGCTTCATGATTGTCCATCAGGAATCCAATACGGATGTGATGGTATAGGGCAATTTCCTATACCATTAAAAGAGGAGGTTTCTCCACAGATCCACATCTGTGAAGAAGCCTCCTTTTTTGATTGTGGGAGTCGAAGTCCTCTTGCAGACTTTGTTCTGGTATAGGAAATTGCTCCGCAATCCCTATACCAGAACGCTCCGCGGGATGCGCAGCTCGCAGATGGGAAGATCGCTTCGCGATTCTGCTCGCGCGCCAAAGTCCTGTAGCGCTCCCCTCAGGAGTGAGGGGCTGGGGGAGCCGAAGTCCGCTTGCGGACTTTGTTCTTTCTCATATAAAAAACAGAATACCCAGCGAAACAGCAAATACAATCGCAAATGAAAGTACCCATCGCACCGCCGCCTTGAAGAAATCTACCGGGACATCTCCCACAATTTTTCCGCTCTGTCCGTTGATCGCGAAGAGATAATTCCTGCCTCTGTATTTCTTGGAGAGAAGATATACCGGAAGGAGGGCGTAGTCCGCCATCACCGGCTCATTGATCTCGTTGATCCTCCGGTTTGTCACCGTCACGGTACTGTAGCCGGAGATTGTATCCTTCAGACTTTTCTCCATGGAATAATCTGCTCTCTTTAGCGCCCTCTGATGACAGAAGTTCTGATCCTGGTCGTAGCGTTCTGCAAGAAAGCCCGCCATATAAGCCATCTTGAAGGGAACCATCTTCGAATAGTCGAAAGGCTCTATGCTGTCCATAGCGTCATCCGGGGTTTTCGAGGAAGCATCCACCGGAAGTTTATCCAGGCTGAGGCTACCGCTCCGGTATACATCAAAGACCCTGTGGGTCGTGTATATATATTTGGAGTCCGACCGTGTAGATGTGCGCTCCGCGGTGGCATGGATTTCCCCCTCCATATTCATCCGGTAGAGCCAGAAAGGCACATAGACAGCCTTTACCTTGTCCGCGGTCTCCTCGGAGGCAAAAGCCTTCGGAGTAAAAGGTCTGGACTTTACATAATCTTTGTAGAGTCCCTTCACCTTATCTCTTCCTACATGGAATGGCACAATATACTTCGGTTTAAACCGGGTATCCATCTGTTCTGCGAGCACAACCGGATTTCCACAGAATGCACAGTTCGTGGCCATGGTCGTCTTGTCGGTGACAACTTCCGCCCCGCAGACTGAGCACTTGTAGATACGGAGATCATGGGGATCGATGTTACTGTCGTCCGTGGCGTCCTTCACGGAGTCATAGCCCTGTTCCGCGCCGCTCTGTCCATGCTGATAAGTATTCTGCTCTACTTCGCGTCTCGCTTCCTGCTCCTGTCCCTCAAAGACAGACAGATCAAACTGTGAATCGCAGTAGGGACACTTCAGTTTCTGATCCGAAGGCGACCACTCCAGATTGCCGCTGCAATTCGGACACTTATATGTCTTGGTTGAATTCTCCATTTACCTGTACCCCCTCAGAAGTGGCCGCCGCGGCCGCTGTGTGAACTGCCGGAAGAAGACCGGTGCGTGGTGGTTCCCCCGCCGGAGGAACTGCTCTGCTTTGCAGTCTTCGTCACATACTGTCTGACAAAGATGTCTCTCTGTCCCTCAAGATGGAAGCCTCCCTTCGGAATGTACTGATGCGCTCCCACCGCCATCTTTTTTTCATGATGTTTGGAAATGCTGAAACCAAGAACAATAAAGGCTCCAACCACGCCGAGAACCAGCGCCGCCAGCATCTCCGGCCGCGAAACTCCGAAGTCCTCCGTACCGGAAGCCTCCCCGGGGCCCTCCTGGGCATATTTGTCTGCCAGAGTGATCACATCTGCAATGCCCTGATAATACTCCACGGTTTTCAGCTTTGAAACCAGCTTTTCTTCCAAAACCTTCTGGCGGGAATCGGTATAGACCGGCAGAGCGTTATCCCCGCGGATATCCAGATAGTAGTAACGGATATCCATATTGATGATCACGCCGAAGGCATCCTGACCAGCGTACACAGCGTCCGCGTAATCCTCAATATACTTCTGTGTATCATAATCTTCTGAACCGCCCACATCTGCGTTGGTCACCGTAAGGACAAAGAAATTCATACCGTTTCTCTCATGGTATTCCTCACACTTCTCTTCGAGTCTCCGCTCTTCCTCGTCCGAGAACAGGTCATCTCCATCCTTTACATACTGATAATCCGCCCGAACGGTCTGCGCCGTTCCGGCAAGAACATAGCCGCCAACGAGTACTTCCATAACCAGCAGCAAAGCCCCTGCGGACCACGTCCGGATTTTTCCCCGTAATCTCACTCTCATCTTCTCCTCTCCACTCCACTCGTATACTTTATATCGAATTATTCAAAATTTCATTTCATTATAATATATTTTTAACGAATTCTCATTCCATTTCCGTTTTTTCTCACAATCCCTTGTAGATGCTGTGTCATATTCACATATTTTATAGCATTATCTTATGTATCATTCACAATTCTAACTGATCTATCACGAAATACGCGAACTAAATTATCGAATTTTTCGTTACGTCATTGACATTTGTCTCGAATTGGTATATGCTCAATTTGTACCATTAACTGAACTATTCCTTTTATTAGTATGTTTCTTTTATACCAATTATAGTGTATAGTGCATCTACCGGGGATAAGGAGTTATATAATTGTTTCGAAAGCCTGTTGTTTCACGGTTTTCGATGACGTTTGGAGGCAACACATATGAGCAAATCAGTAGAAAATTCATTTGACTTTGAGGATCTCGGACGTAAAGTCAAAGAGCTCCGTATACAGAACGGACTTACACAGAATCAGGTAGCCGCAGAGCTTCATGTGACACCGGGCTACATCAGCAATGTAGAGAACAACCGGACAGCAATGTCTCTTCGTGTACTTTCCTACTACGCGAAGCTCACCGGTATTACCCTTGATTCCCTCGTAGGTAAGATTGAGCCGGAATACCGCCCCACAGCCCTTGATCACGAGCTCCAGAATACCATTTCCATTCTCACCGAAGAGGAGAAAGAAAAGATTCTGGCCACCTTACAGCTCTGGGCTATGAAATAAGAATACGATCGGGAATGCGAAGCAATGCCCGCTATTTATGAAAAGACCGTGTCACGCAAAAGGTGGCACGGTCTTTTGTTGTCTCATAGGGAATGCGAAGCAATTTCCTATGAGACAATAAAACGATCCTCAGGATGCTGCCTGATTCGCTGTACGCTCTTTTTTCTTCCCTCCTGCAAAAACCGCGCAGAAGAATACGAAAGCCAGGAATACGCAGGCTGCTGCCATCCAGCAGGCAAGTTTCACAGTTCCCATAGGCGAGAACATATCCCAATATCCCTTCAGATAGATCAGAATAATGATCAGCGGAAGTCCGTAAGTGATATATCCCTTCAGGAAGTGTGGGAACTTCAAGCCTTTACCGGCGTCTGCTTCCGCAATAAAACCATCCCAGCCCCAGCCGTTTCTTCTTGTACAGAAAAGTACAAAGGCAAGAGATCCGAGAGGAAGCAGGTTGTTGGATACAATGAAGTCCTCCAGGTCAAGCACGGCGCTTCCCTCGCCGAGAGGTGCGAAGCCGGACCAGATGTTGTATCCCAGAACACAGGGCATACTGAGGGCGATAATCAGAACCGCACTGATCAGCACACTCTGCTTTCTTCCCCATCCGAAGAGGTCCATATCAAAGGCGACAATATTCTCGAATACGGCCACTACCGTGGACATGGCTGCAAATGAAAGGAAGACAAAGAAAAGAGCTCCCCAGATCCGTCCTCCCGGCATCTGTGTGAACAGATTCGGGATTGTGATGAAAATCAGACTCGGACCGGCATCCGGCTCAATATTGTAGGCAAAGCAGGCAGGAATAATAATGAAGCCCGCCATCAGCGCAACAAAAGTATCCAGAACCGTTACAGTTACCGCCTCTCCGGTAAGACTTCTGTCTTTTCCGATATACGAACCGAAAATCAGCATTGAGCCGATACCGATGGACAGCGTAAAGAAGGCCTGGCTCATGGCCGCGAAAATCACATTTCCGATTCCCCTCTTGGCCATATCCTTGAAATTCGGAACCAGGTAGAAACTGATTCCCTCACCGGCCCCCTTCAGAAACAGGGAGTGAGCCGCAAGAACGATCATCAGCAGAAGAAGTGCAATCATCATATACTTTGTGATACGCTCAACACCCTTCTGAATACCGAAGAAGCAGACGATGAAGCCAAGAAGGCAGACAGCAACTGTCCAGAACGCCAACTGGGAAAAATCCCCAAGCATTCCGCCGAAGTCATTTGCGATGAATTCCGGGCTGACACCGGTGAATTCTCCCCGGATATGCTTCCAGCAATAGTTCAGCATCCAGCCTGCTACAACTGTGTAATACATCATCAGCAGATAGTTTCCCGCGATGCTGATGTATTTGAACCAGTGCCATTTTGTCCCGGCAGGTTCAAGTGCTTCCATCGCCAGAGCTGCGCTGCGTCGGCTTCCACGTCCGATCGCAAACTCACAGACCATCACCGGAATGCCGAGAAGTACCAGGAACAGCAGATAGATCAGAATAAAGGCCGCTCCACCGTTCTGACCACAGAGATAAGGAAATTTCCATACATTTCCGATTCCGATGGCGCAACCCGCCGACACCAGAATAAACCCTAGTCGGGAGCCAAAAGTCTCCCTTGATTTGTTCCCCTCATTTGTCATACAACAATTCCTCCATTTTTAGGTTTCTTCATCCGAAGGCAACTCCTGGATCTCCCGCTCTGCTCCCCAGAAAAACAGAGCAACTGTACCGGGGCCCGTGTGACTTCCGATAGTTGTGCCGATATCAAAAATGCGAACCTTTCCGTCAAGCCCTGGAAATGTTTTTTCAACCAGTTCCGCCACGGCCTTCGCATCTTCCATATCCGCTGAGTGGGAAATAAAGCATTTCCCTTCATAGGCAGTTCCATGATCGGCAAGGTTCTTCATCTGATCCACCATTGCCTTGATGACCTTCCTGCGCCCGCGGATCTTGAACCTTGGAACAAGCTTACCCTCACCGTCAACGTCGAGGAGCGGACAGATTCCCAAAAGTCCGCCGAAAAATCCGGCAGTCCGCGAAATCCTTCCTCCGCGGATATAATACTTCAGATCCGTGGAGAAAAACCAGTGCTGCACCCTAAGCCTCATCTTCTCAGCCCAGTCCGCAGCCTCATCGAGCGATGCGCCCTGGTCTCTGAGATCCACGAGGCCATCCATAAGAAGTCCGTAACCCGAGGATGCCCCAAGAGAATCAATGACCCTGATTTTACGTTCCGGGTAATCCTCCGCCAGTTCTCTCGCCGCCTCACAGGCAGAATTGAACGTTCCGGAGATTCCGGAGCTTAATGTTACATGGAGAACATCCTTGCCCTCCTTGAGGAACGGCTCGAAATACTCCATATACTCACCGACAGAAACCTGCGAAGTTCTCGTCATCGCCCCGTCTTCCATCGCCTTGTAAAAATCATCCATTGCCATTGACTGACCGAAGTCATCCATGTACTGCTTTCCATCCAGCTCATAGTGAAAACACACATAACGAATATCTCTCACCTGGAAGTACTCTGCGGTGAGATCCGTGGTGGAACAGCAGCTTAAAATATAATCTGACATACGCACCCGCCTCATTTATTTGCCTATGTTTACAGTAATTCCTTAGACATTTTAGCAGATCTGTGTCTTTTCATCTACAAATTTCTTTCGTTGTATATCAGTACAGCATCTGCAGCGGAGCATTTTTATCTTTTAGAGAACGCGGAACGCTTTCCTAGAACAAAGTCCGCAAGCGGACTTCGACTCCCCCAGCCCCTCACTCCTGAGGGGAGCGCCGCAGGACTTTGGCGCGCGAGCAGAATCGCAAAGCGATCTTCCCATCTGCGAGCTGCGCATCTAAGCGGAGCGTTTTGTCTCATAGGGAATGCGAAGCAATTTCCTATGAGATAAGATAAAAGGCCGCCTGCAGGTGTTTTCTCTGAGAAAGAACAATCCTGCACAGCGGCCTCTTTGCCTTATTAATGAAGTTGTTTTCCTTTGAATTTGAGTCGCGACAGAGCTCTGGCCATGGCGGCCTGAGACATCCGGTATTCTGCAAGACTCTGTTTCTGACGCATACGTTCTTCCGCGCGTTCCAGAGCCTCTCTCGCACGCCGCTCATCCAGCTCCTCCGGAGTCTCACAGGACTCCACCAGAACGGTTGCGCGGTTGTTCGCGAATACCATGGATCCGTAGCCCGCCACCACCTGAATCCAGGTGCCGTCAGACTTCTGTATGTCAAGTTCGCCCGGCTCAATCGCAAGCATAATCTGCGCGTGATGCGGCAGGAAACCAAACTGTCCGTCCACCGTATTCACGATCAGCTGTTTGGCATAGTCGTCATAAAAGTCCTTATCCGTAGCTATGACCTTGAGAAAAAAGCCTGTATTGCGTGATGGCATCTTACATCTCTTCCTTCGCTTTCGCTATAACATCATCAATAGTTCCACAGTTGAAGAAAACGGTCTCCGGATACTTGTCCATATCACCGCCAAGAATTGCCTGGAAGCCCTTGATGGTATCTTCTACCGGCACATATCTTCCGGGGATACCCGTGAACTGCTCAGCCACATGGAACGGCTGGGACAGGAAGTTCCTGATCTTTCGCGCTCTGTATACAACGAGCTTGTCGTCATCCGAGAGCTCCTCCATACCGAGGATTGCGATGATATCCTGCAGCTCTTTGTATTTCTGCAGGTATTTGAGAACCGTCTGCGCTGTGTCATAATGAGCCTGACCCACGATGTCCGGTTCAAGAATTCTGGAATTCGAAGCCAGCGGATCAACGGCCGGATAAATACCCTGCTCTACGATCTTACGGGAAAGTACCGTTGTTGCATCCAAATGTGCGAAAGTCGTGGCCGGAGCCGGATCGGTAAGGTCATCGGCCGGCACATAGACTGCCTGTACGGATGTAACGGATCCCTCCTGTGTGGAGGCGATACGTTCCTGAAGCTCTCCCATCTCATTGGCCAGCGTCGGCTGATATCCTACAGCTGAAGGCATACGTCCCAGAAGGGAAGACACCTCAGATCCGGCCTGTACGAAACGGAAAATATTATCGATAAAGAGAAGAACATCCTTGTGCTGAACATCGCGGAAATACTCCGCCATGGTCAGTCCTGTCTCCGCAACTCTCATACGGGATCCCGGAGGCTCATTCATCTGACCGAAGACCAGGGCCGTATTCTTGATAACTCCGGATTCGGTCATCTCACTCCAGAGATCATTGCCCTCTCGGGAACGCTCTCCGACACCGGTAAAGATGGAGTATCCTCCGTGCTCACTGGCAACGTTTCGGATCAGCTCCTGGATCAGGACGGTCTTACCTACACCGGCACCACCGAAGAGTCCGACTTTACCGCCCTTAGCGTAGGGAGCAATCAGGTCAATAACCTTGATACCTGTCTCAAGGATTTCCTGCACCGGCTTCTGATCCATGAATTTCGGAGGCTTTCTGTGAATCTCCCACATCTCCGAATCCGTAATTTCTCCCTTATTGTCTATGGTATCTCCAAGGACATTAAACAGTCGTCCCAGGTTCTGCTCTCCTACCGGTACTTCAATTCCGGTCCCCAGTGAAAGAGCCGGCATATCTTTCTGAAGTCCCTCACTGGCCGACAACATGATGCATCGTACAGTATCACTTCCGATATGCTGTGCGACTTCCATCACTGCCTTCTGGCCATGATTATCTACCTGCAAAGCTGTTTTGATGTATGGAAGAGGCTTATCATCGAACCGTACATCAACAACAGGTCCCATGACCTGCGTGATTTTTCCGATTTGCATCTGTTAAGATTCCTTTCTACTTTGCTGCAATTTCCGTGCCTTCGCTCCCGCTGCCACCTCTGTGATCTCCTGGGTGATCCTCGCCTGTCTCTCCCTGTTAAACTGAATACTGAGCTCGGAAAGGAGTTCCGTACCGTTCTTGTTCGCCGCGTCCATCGCCTGCATTCTGGCGCTGTGCTCCGCACAGTAGGATTCGACGAGGGCACTGTAGATGTAACCTGTGATCCAGGGCGGGATAATATTGTTCAACAGCTCCGTGGGATTCGGTTCCAGTTTGAAGGTCTCCCGCATACCGCCGGAGAGCTGATAGATCTGCTGGGAGAACGCGTCTCCGTGCAGTCGGATCAGTGGCAGAAGCTGCCTTACAACAGTCTCTGATTCCATGGAATTCTTCATCTCGGTGTAAATGATATACACCTCGTCGATCTCATTTTGGGTGAAGAGATCGAGCATTGTTGAAGCAATCTGTCTGGCACGTGCCTGTGTCGGTTTCTGCGCCGTGTAATTAAACTCACCGTCCACATTGACGTTATGGTTGTGAAAATACTGTCTTCCGACCTCACCCACGACAAAAAGCTTGTCGTTGGCATCCGGACGGATTCCCTCCATCGCCATCTTCAGGACATTGTGATTATACGCGCCGGCAAGACCTTTATCCGCCGTAACACAAATGACCGCGCGCCGCAGCCCGTCCGGGTCATCCGTCTCTCGTTTGTCCAGATACGGATGATGAAATCCCTCGGGAAGATGTCTGATAACTCGCGTGAACATAGCCTGAAGAGCGAAGAAATAGGGTTCTGTACTGGCCAGGGCTTTCCTGGCATTGTTCATTTTTGTAGAGGAGATCATGTACATCGCACTGGTGATTTTCATTGTGCTCTTGATACTGTTGATCCTGTCTCTGATTTCTCGTGTTGATGCCATGTATATACCCGTTTAAGCGCCCGGCAGTCACTGCCGGCTTTGCTTATTCCTTAAGCTAATCTGCATGCTCCTCGATCAGTGTTCGATGGTATCCTCTCCGCGATACGCTTTCGCGCCTTCTTTTGCTTGTGCGTAGTACTGAGCCTTGAACTCATCCGCAGCTCGAAGGATGTCCTCCTTCATCTCCGGCTCGAGTTTCCTGGTCTTTACAATTTCCGCAGAGATCTCGGGATATTTCTGTTCAAAGAAGTCCAGCATCTCCATCTGGTATTTCTTGACTTCCGCGCGGTCGACATCAATCATCTTCTTATTCTCCGCGACACAGAGAGAAATGACCTGCTCCGGAAGGGAAAGGGGACGTCCTGTGGGCTGCTTGAGCATCTCCATCAGAACACTACCCTGCTTGAGCTGATTCTTGGTAGCCTCATCCAGATCCGAGCTGAACTGTGTGAACACCTGCATCTCTCTGAACTGCGCCAGATCGATACGAAGGGATCCCGCTGCTTTCTTCATTGCTTTTGTCTGTGCAGCTCCACCTACTCGGGAAACAGAAAGTCCAACGTTAACCGCCGGTCTCTGTCCCTCAAAGAACAGATCTGACTCAAGGAAGATCTGTCCGTCCGTGATGGAAATAACGTTCGTCGGAATATATGCGGATACATCTCCATCCTGGGTCTCGATGATCGGCAGTGCGGTGATGGAACCGCCCCCGAGTGCCTCGGAAAGCCTGGAAGAACGTTCCAGAAGTCTGGAGTGGAGATAGAAGACGTCTCCCGGATATGCCTCTCGTCCCGGAGATCTTCCGAGAAGAAGTGACAAGGTACGATATGCCACCGCATGCTTTGAAAGATCATCGTACACGATCAGTACATCTTTTCCTTTGTGCATGAAATGCTCTGCCAGTGATGTCGCGGAATAGGGAGCGACATACTGCAGCGGTGCGGGATCAGACGCCGTTGATGATACAACGATGGTATACTCCATTGCGTCCTTGGTGCGGAGTGTATTGACCAGAGACGCGATGGTGGACTGTTTCTGTCCGATTCCCACGTAGATACAATAACAATCCTTTCCCTTCTGGTTCAGGATCGTATCGATGGCAATGGATGTCTTTCCGGTCTGACGGTCTCCGATGATAAGTTCTCGCTGTCCTCTTCCGATGGGAAACATGGAATCGATCGCAAGGATTCCTGTCTCCATGGGGACATTTACGGGCTGACGGTCCACAATTCCGGGCGCCGGCTGCTCAATGGGTCTAAACTCCGTGGAGTTGATGGGTTCTCCGCCGTCAATGGGATTACCCAGAGCATCGATCACTCGTCCGATGTACTCATCGGATACCGGGATGCCGGCTTTCTTACCGGTTCCGGTCACTCTGGATCCCTCACCGATAGTGCCCTCCGAATCAAACAGAATGGCACCTATGCCATCATCTCCGATATTCTGGACCATACCCTTGACGCCGTTATCGAACAGAACGATTTCCCCGTACATTGCATGGGAGAGACCGCTGATTGTCACGATTCCGTCGCCGGCTGTCACTACAGTACCGACCTCGGATTGTTTTGCCGTCAGTTCAAAGTTCGCCACCGCAGTTTTCATCATGTCCATGATGCTCTTTTTCTCGCGGCGGGCTCTCTCTCTTGCTTCATTGATGTGCTGCTCGAACTGCATCTCGCGACCGCTGGTACTCCAGTCGTACTCATCGCTCTCGATATCGAGGATAAAGCCTCCGTGGATGCCGGGTTCTTCCCTCGTCTCCAGTTCGATTTTGCTGATATCACCGGAGCAGTACTTCTTTGCAAGAAATTCTGTGAACTTCTGAATCTGAGCATCACTCGGCTTGGACACGTACCGAAGGACAGCGTGTTTTACCTCTGATGTCTGTTCCGAAGTATTCTTGTTTGTTAATTCACTCATATTGTCCAGTCCTCTATCATCATGTTTGCAGTTCTGAGACAATGATCCGGTTTCCCCCTTAAGCGGGACGGACAATCCGGATTACTCAGCATCTGCCTCGTCGGAAACCTTCTTCAGGAAGCTGTCATAAAGCTTCTCGTCGCTCTCTGATTCCGCGATCTTGTTTGCAGCATCTCTGACCATTCCGACAATTTCTTCTTCCGCTTTACGCTTCTCCTCATTTGCTGCTGCTTTTGCTTTCTCACGGGCAGTATTTACAATCTTATCGGATTCGGCATTCGCAGAACCGATGATCCGGTCGTACTCTGCGCTTGCCTTCTTCTTTGCATCTGCGATTGCAGCCTCTTTTTCTTTGTCCACCGCCTGCATCTGAGCATCATACTGTGCTTTCAGATTCTCTGCATCCTTCTGCGCAGCGGCCGCGTCATCGTATTGTTTCTGAATATCTGCCTTCCTCGCCTCCAGCACCTTGTGCACGGGTTTGAAAAGGAAGAGGCGGAATACGATATACAGAATCAGAACATTGATGACCGTAAATGCAATATTCCAAAAACTAATCTCTAACATGTGTGCTCCTTACTTTCCCCCAAATTCCGGAGAATAGCCTGTTTTTTATTCTTTGGTTATTTAACCATGAAAATGATCAGTACACCGAGTACGAATCCGTAAATAGCTGTTGCCTCTGCAAGGGCAGAACCGAGAAGAAGGTTCTTCATAATCTTTCCGTCAGCTTCCGGCTGTCTGGCAATCGCATCTACTGCGTGTGCTGTTGCAATTCCGATTCCAAGTCCGGCTCCGATACATGCTAATGCTGCGATTCCTGCTCCAATAGCTGTGACACTCATTTTTGTTTCCTCCATTTTCATTCATACATTCAACTGAATCAACGTGTGCCCGGTTATTTGCGATAACCCTCTGCCTTGAAGTTAAGTTCCCTGGTGTCAGGGGCCTTCACATTCTTCAACTTCTTTCTCTTCTGTTTGCCGCCCTCTTCTTTGTGTACTTCGACTGCCTCCTGAATGAACAGAGAAGTCAGGAACACAAATACGTATGCCTGAATAAAGCCATCGAAAATGTCAAAGTAGAGACTGAATACCATCGGAACACCGACGGGGATCAGAATTTCGATGAGTTCCATGATAACAAACGCACCGAGAACATTTCCGAAGAGTCGCATACAAAGCGACAATGGACGGATGGCGATCTCAAGAATATTGATTGGTGTGACGATTGCAATCGGCTGGGTAAAGCTCTTGATCCATCCTCCGAACCTTCTGGCTTTGATCCCTGCAAACTCAATCAGCACAATACTCATGAGTGCCACCGCGATCGTGATGTTCATATCCTTTGCCGGCGGCTTGAAGCCGAAAATACCGATGATATTGGCGAATCCGATGTAAAAAAGTACGGATGCCATGTACTGCGTGTATTCCTTTGCGTCCTCACCCAGCATTCCACCGATAAAGTTTTCAAGCCACGTGACAAGAAATTCCGCCACGATCTGTCTCTTCCCGGGATTCTTCACCTTGAGTCCATGCGTGAGCCAGATACACAGCAGCGCCAGTACGCCGATAATGATCCAGCTGACTACAACGGATTCGAATACCGGAATTCCTCCCAATACCGGGATGGTGAAAACCGTTTCGATTTGTAGTTCTTCAAGTAGTTTTTCTGCCATGTTTAATTATCCTCGCAGTTGTAGTAAAAAAACAGCCACTTGTCAAACTGCACGACGGCAGTCTGCGTAGCAACCTCCCAATTCGGTTTTTCGCATAAAAAAGTCCACGCACCAGACTATTTTCTGTAAAAAACCACTCATTTTAATTCTACACCATTCCTTCCCGCTGTCAACAATACTGTCTCGCGCTTACATTTTCTTAAGCATAGGCACATAATTACTATCGACAATTAATCATACAATATTTAATCAGATTTTCATGTATAAAATCTAATACATCTGCATTTCGTCAAAACGCGCTCTCTCCTGTTTAAACAAGAAAAAAGCAAAGAATTATTACACAAAAATAAAAAGCCCCGACAGTTCTTCATAGGTAAAAACTGACAGGACTTTTTTCGTTCTGTATTATAAATATTCAAATAAGAATTACGGCCGGGCTCAACCCCTCGGACCGGAAAGCTTTGCCGCCTTAATTGCGGGAACAAGAATGTCCAGGCAAGTCCTGGCATCCAGCTTTCCTACATCCAGACCGATGGTATAGCTGTGGGAATGTCCCATATCGATACCGGTATACTTCTTGTAATAGGTATTGCGCAGGGCATCTCTCTTTGCGATGTATTTTGCAAGTTCCATCCCGTTGTTCTCGCCCAGTGCTCTGGCTCTCTCGATACGGTCTTCCACATCTGCGTGCAGATAAATATTGAAAGAAGGAATGCCGGCCTCTTTCAGGATATGTCCGGCGCAGCGACCGATAATGATGCAAGGCTCCTTTGCCAGTTCCAGAACCACTTTCTTCTGAGCTTCGTAGATTCCATCATAGGAGCTTGTGTAAACGGCCGCATTGTTCAGAAGTGTGTTCATAAACTGAGCTCCCCGGCTCATAGCCTCTCCTTCTCTTACAATGTCCTCCTCGGAATATCCGCTCATTTCGGCTGTTTTTGTTACAAAGTCCTTATCATAGAACGGTATACCCAGGCGCTCCTGAAGTCCGCGTGCAATGGTACGCCCCAGTGCCGCATACTGGCGGCTGATTGTGATCACCGGTAATCTCTTCGTATCTTCCATCTTGGTTCCCCTTTATTGTAGATCTATTACAATTATACCATGTGTTACATCCCGTACCACCGCAAACGGACACTCCCGAAGCCTTCAGGACATTTTGCCCTTTGACATAAAGATAAATCACCTCCGGCAGGTTTTTCCGAAAAAATATCGTCCTTTACCGGCTTTCCATATACTTCCGTCGACACGGCAACCGCTCCCGAAGTCTCAGCGGCAGTGTCTGCAGATATCCATCAGGCAACACCTCTCGCAGGCAGGTTTTCTCGCCACGCAGACCGCGCGTCCGTGATCCACCATTCGATGGCAGAAGTCGTTCCCTTCCTCGGGGGGAATGATCTTCCAAAGCTCCTTCTCAACTTTTGCAGGATCTTTCAGGTCGTCCACCAGACCAATGAGATTGCTCAGCCTTATGCAGTGAGTATCCGTTACAATGGCCGGCTTGCCGAACACGTCTCCCATAATCAGATTCGCGCTCTTTCTTCCGACTCCCGGGAGCTTCAACAGATCTTTCATATTGTCCGGAACCTGATCCTGATACTCATAGTGAAGCATCTTCATGCAGGCGGAAATATCCCTTGCCTTACTCTTTCCAAGTCCGCAGGGTCGTATGATTTCCTCGATCTCATCCGGATCCGCCACAGCCAGTGCCTCTATCGATGGAAATTTCTCATACAGAAGGGGCGTGATCATATCCACCCGCTTGTCCGTACACTGCGCTGCCAGGCGGACACTGATCAACAGTTGCCAGGCCTGGGAATAATCCAGCGTGCAGTGCGTGTCCGGGTATTCTTTTTTCAGCCGCCGGATCACCTCCAGAGCCAGTTCTTTCTTTGTCATGTGTTTATCCTCAGCACAATTTGGGCACCAAATATGCCCGTCCTATTAATCATTTCGGCGCTGAATGCCGACTTCATCAGTTTCCTGTGTGCATCTAAGCGGAGCGTTTTGTCTCATGGGAAATTCGGAGGATTTTCCTATGAGGCAAAATAATCCCGGCAGGCACTCTGATGCACCTGCCGGGACACAATTCATCTAATGATTACGACCTCATCAGCCTTTGACAACGAAGTTAAGAATTCTTCCCGGAACATAGATCTCTTTCACAAGAGTTTTTCCCTCCAGGAATTTCGCTACATTAGGCTCAGCCTTTGCAAGCGCGAGAGCTTCGTCCTTGCTGATATCAACCGGAAGCTCTACAGCTCCGCGTACTTTACCGTTGACCTGTACGCCGATGGTCTTGACGGAATCAACCGTCTTTGCCTCGTCGTAGGACGGCCACTCGGACACGGTAAGGAAGGTCTTTCCGTCTTCGTTCATACCAAGCTGCTGCCAGATTTCCTCTGTCATATGAGGAGCGAAAGGAGAAAGAAGCTTGATGAAGACAACAAGGTCATTCTTTGTGATGCTTCCAGCCTTTGTGAACTCATTGATCAGACTCATGAGAGCGGCAATGGCCGTGTTGAACTTCATGTTCTCGATATCCTCGGATACCTTCTTGATGGTCTTGTGAAGAGAAGACTCCAGCTTCGGATCTTCTTTTTCTGCTGTAGCGATGTCTGTGAGGGCAGCGACACGGTCGAGGAATCTCTTACAGCCTTTCAGGGACTCGTCGTTCCACGGAGCCGCACTTGCGTAGTCACCCATGAACATAACGTAGGTACGAAGAGCATCGGCGCCGTACACCTTTACGATGTCGATCGGATCGATGACATTGCCCTTGGATTTGGACATCTTCTCTCCGTCGGAGCCAAGGATCATTCCCTGATAGGTTCTCTTTGCGTAAGGCTCCGGAGTAGTAACCTCGCCGATATCGTAAAGGAACTGATGCCAGAATCTGGAGTAGAGAAGGTGACGAGTCACATGCTCCATTCCTCCGTTGTAGTGATCTACCGGCATCCAGTACTCCAGTTTCTTCTTGTCCGCAAACGCGTTCTCATTGTGGGGATCACAGAATCTCAGGAAATACCAGGAAGATCCTGCCCACTGCGGCATGGTATCTGTCTCACGCTTTGCGTCGCCGCCGCACTTCGGACACTTGCAGTTCACGAACTCCGGCAGTTTGGCCAGCGGAGACTGACCGTCTGTTCCCGGCTCAAAGTTGCTTACCGGCGGAAGTTCCAGCGGAAGCTCGTTCTCCGGAACAGTGATGGTTCCGCAGCTCGGGCAGTGAATCAGCGGAATCGGCTCGCCCCAGTATCTCTGACGGTTGAAAGCCCAGTCTTTCATCTTGTACTGAACACCCTTGTGTCCGATGCCGGTCTTTTCGATCTCCTCCAGCATACGCGCAATGGAGTCTTTCTTATTTGTGAATCCGTTCAGGAAACCGGAATTGATCATCTGACCATCACCGGTGTAGGCTTCCTCTTCGATGTTTCCGCCCTCGATAACCTGAACAATATCCATACCGAACTTCTTCGCGAAGTCATAGTCACGCTGATCATGTGCCGGCACGGCCATAATCGCTCCTGTACCGTAGCCCATCATGACATAATCCGCGATGAAGAGCGGGATCTCTTTTCCTGTGATCGGATTGACTGCTGCCAGTCCCTCAAGCTTCACGCCGGTCTTGTCTTTTACAAGCTGGGTACGCTCGAACTCTGTCTTCTTCGCGCACTCTTTTCTGTAGTCCTCAACAGCAGACCAGTTTGCAATTCTGTCTTTGTATTTATCAAGAACCGGGTGCTCCGGTGCGACAACCATGAAGGTAACACCGTAGAGGGTATCACATCTGGTGGTGTAGATCTCCAGCTTCTCATCCGTTCCGGCAAGTGTGAAATTTACAAAGGCACCGGTAGATTTACCGATCCATGAAACCTCCTGCTGTTTGATACTCTCCGGATAATCCACGGAATCCAGACCGCTAAGAAGTCTGTCCGCATAATCCGTGATGCGCAGGAACCATACGTCCTTGGAGAGCTGCACAACATCGCTGTGGCAGATGTCGCATTTTCCGCCCTGGGAATCCTCATTGGAAAGTACAACTTTGCAGTGCGGGCAGTAATTTACAAGAGTCTTGGAGCGGAAAACAAGTCCCTTCTCATAAAGTTTCTCAAAAATCCACTGTGTCCACTTGTAATAATCTTTGCGGGATGTGGCAAACTCACGATCCCAATCAAAGGAAAAACCTACGCTCTTGAGCTGCTCTGTGAAATGCTCAATGTTCTTCTCTGTGATGTCATGGGGATGTGTATTGGTCTTGATGGCGTAGTTCTCAGCCGGCAGACCGAAAGAATCGAAACCGATCGGGAACAGAACGTTGTATCCCTGCATTCTTCTTTTTCTGGAGAGAACCTCAATACTGGAGTATGCCTTGATATGTCCCACGTGCATACCTGCTCCTGAGGGATAAGGGAACTCCACAAGTCCGTACCATTTCTTCTTCGGGGAAAAATCCACTGCCTGGAATGTATGATTGTCAGCCCAGGCCTTCTGCCACTTTGGCTCGATCTCTTTAAAATCGTATTTCATGTCGCTGTACCTTCTTCTTATTCGAATTCAGTTTTCGGTTTCTAAACATAATCCTGTTTATTATCGCTCAAACTGCCGCGATGTGTCAATATGCCATCTGCCTTACTCTCCTGCAGAGCAAAGTCCGCAAGCGGACTTTGACTCCCCCATCCCCTCAATCCTGAGGGGAGCGCAGCAGGACTTTGGCGCGCGAGCAGAATTGCGAAGCGATCTTCCCATCTGCGAGCTGCGCATCCCGCGGCGCGTTTTGTCTCATGGGAAATTCGGAGGAATTTCCTATGAGATAAAAAACCCGCCGCGGAGTGTCAGTCGCAGAATTTCATTCTGCTTCCCACACCCCTCGGCGGGTTCAGATTGTTCTACGCGTGCGGTTGTCATCCAACCGCAGCGGTCACGTATTTCTTACTTCTTCTGAAATGTAACGCTTG
>JAIKXQ010000029.1 GCA_024684035.1 Eubacterium sp.
ATAACTTCTGAGAAGATGGGGGCAAAAGAAGCGATCGAGTTATACAAAAGCCGTGATGTCTCCGAGAAGGCATTTCGTGCAGATAAATCTTTCCTTGGAAATGATTGTTTGAGGGTTGCCTCAGATGAAGCCGCTGACAACAAGATTTTTATTGGATTTATAGCTCTCATCATCCGATGCAAGATCTATTCGTTATTGAAGAACAAAGCGAAAGAAATGACAAGAAAGCCGAATTATCTTACTGTCCCGGCAGCAATCCGCGAGTTAGAGAAGATCGAGATTACCAGACAGCTGGATAAGGTTTATCGCTTAGACCATGCGGTGACAAAGACACAGAGAACTATTCTGAGCGCATTTGGCATAGAGGCAACACGTGTGAAGGATAAGGCGAATTACATCGGCGAAGTATTGAAAGGAGCATTGTAATGGCCAGAACAGTAAATAAAGCCGCATTGGAAGAAAAGATCAGGAAACTTGAAGAATTAATTCGAAAGAATCGGGAACAGTATGACCGTTTAACAGCTAATCTTGATGAGCTGTTAGCTAAAAGGCGGGCAATTCAGAGCGAAGAACTGATGAAAGCCATAGCAGAGAGCCCTCGTAGATATAATGAGATCCTGCAATATATCAAGGGAGAAACTAGCGATGACTCAGATGCAAAGGCCTAAGAAAACGAAGGGTGAACTCTGGAGAAAGATAGAAGAGCTTGAACAGAAGCTGAGAATTCTGGATGATTTCTGTGCTCGGAATATAGGAATGAGGGACGCTAGTCGTAAAAAAAACTGGAAGTTCACATAAAAGCTGATCGTAGTTATCCATTTTGTTATCTCCTTCTACTAATATATTAGTAAAAATGGCGGAATTAGTCAATAATTGCTAATATGTTAATAGAAAATCTATCCTGCGCAAGGCGAGAAGTATTCGACAACCAGGGCGAAATTCGGCGCCTGTTATAACTGTTGGTTCTCAAAAGCGAAAGTAAGAAGCAGCGGATCACAGTTTGGTCTGCTGCTTTTTGCTCGTCGCGAAATCTTGTTCCGGTCCACAAATTGTTATAAGATATCAGAGAAAGTAAATTCTTAGAAATATATTTCGGGAGAGAATGAGAAATGTTGAGAGTATGGTTTGGAGACGGCAAGAACAGTGCCATATACAATACATCTGTATATTTCAAAAACCAATACAAGGACAGTTGGATCACAGACGATTTCGCACGGGCTGTGATCGAAGATGTAGATAAATCGAAGGTGTTGGATTCGAATGATATCGATAGTCCGGTTCTGGGCAAGATTCCTCCGGAAAAACTATCCGGGGGAGTGAAGGCGCTGTTGCTTATGAAAAATAAGCCGGGAAAAATTTTTAACGCCTCAAATTGCGGGGATAACTGCGCCAAGTGGCTTTTGGAACTTGGCAAACATCAGAATTATACGGTTTGTCTGTATCACATCATGAACTTCGGACCTGGGGAATTTGAAATCCGGATCATGAATCATGACAAGATGGTTGTCCATAATATGTCGGAGTTTCTTGATGCGGCAGATAGATACTTGATTGGAGGGCGGAAATGAAGGGCGCCATTCGTATCAGAGTAAAGAATTCCCGAAATGAATATGATTTTACGCTGAAGAGAAATATCACAGTTCTTCGGGGAGACAGCGGTATAGGCAAGACAACGCTGTATGAAATGATTCGGGAATATAACCGATTCGGGAGGAGAGAAAGCGGCATAACACTTTCCTGCGATAAACCTGTTGTTGTATTGGAAGGTAACGACTGGGAGAAGGATCTGGCATCTATACGGAATTCCATTGTAGTGATTGACGAGGGAAGTAAGTTTATCGATTCAAAAGACTTTGCTGAGAAAGTCAAAGGCAGCAGTAACTATTATTTGATTATTGGAAGAAACTACCTGAATCAGCTTCCCTATAGCGTTGACGAGGTTTATACCGTAAAAGGAAAAAAGAATAAGAAATTCGTACAGATTTATGAGGATGCGGATCGGATGTTTGATCACCCAAATACAGCGAAATTTCCCTTTAAGCCGGATCTAATCATTACGGAGGACAGCAAGTCCGGACATCAGTTTTTTGAAAAGGTTTCCGAGAGCTTTGGTATACGCTGTATCTCTGCAGGGGGGAAGTCGAATCTTGTATCCTGTCTTGCAAAGCATTCAACTGAAAAAGTCCTTGTGATCGCCGATGGGGCAGCCATCGGGCCGGAAATGGAGGCGTTGGTATCCAGACAGGAATTGAGTCTTGGCAAGATTGCGTTGTTTCTTCCGGAGTCTTTTGAATGGATTATCTTACAATCCGGTACAGTTTGCAGGACAGATATAAGAGAATTGACGGAGCCTTGGGAATATGCAGATTCTTCGGAGTATATGAGTTGGGAGCAATATTTTACACAGCTGCTGTGCGATCTTACACGAAATGACAGAGTAAAAAAATATGCAAAGAATCAGCTGGGAGACTATTATTTACAGGATAAAATTCAGAAGAAATTGTTGGAACAGTTAAAGAGAATATCATTTTGAACATAACCCGGAGCAGTTCCGCGAGGTACATTTGGCAAAAGAAGAAAAGAGACTCCGCTATGAGTTTCTTAAGAAAAATTTGGGGGAGTATTTATGGAAAAAATAAACGCTTTTATTGCTGAGCCTGATTGCGTCAGCGCGAAAAATCCGGGAGAAAAGAAACGCGAAAGCAGGTATTTTTCCCGGGGACGGACAATAGCGGAGAAATACAAGTATGGTACGGTTGAAAATCAGGAATTTCTGAAGGAAATTCGGGAAACGCTCTTTGCCTTCGGACGTAAGTTTCCGTCGCCTGCGGGGGGATCCTATTATCTGGGGGATGATGGTACGCCGATGATGGAGCGTCCAAGGGAGACCTGGATTACCGGTCGCATGGTGCACGTGTACAGTCTGGCGAAACTTCTGGGATATCCGGGAAGTGAAGAGCTGATAGAAAAAGGATTGCAGGGACTTACGGGTGAATTGCATGACGACCTGCATGACGGCTGGTATGCAGGAGTTACAAGTGACGGCGGAATTCTTCCGGACAAGCAGTGTTATGCCCACGCTTTCGTGATCCTCGCGGCTTCTTCCGCGTATCTGGCAGCGGAAGAGAAGGCGGGGGAGCTGCTGGATCATGCCCTTGAAGTCTATGACAGATTTTTCTGGAATGAGAATGAGGGACTTTCCTGTGATACATGGAATACGGAGTTCACGGTTCTTGATGATTACCGCGGACTGAATGCAAATATGCATACTGTGGAAGCTTTTCTCGCGGCAGCGGATGCTCTCGGTGATGACCGCTACAGAGAGAGAGCAGGGAGAATTATCGGACACGTGATGAAATGGGCACAGGAGAATCATTTTCGGACACCGGAACATTTCCGGAGTGACTGGTCTGCGGATCTGGACTGCAACAGGGAGAAACCGGACGATCCTTTCAAGCCTTACGGCGCAACCCCGGGACACGGCATTGAGTGGGCGCGGCTGATTGTGCAGTGGTGCGTGTCGGTGTACGGGGAAGATTCCGAAGCTGACAATTACATATCCTTTGCGGAGCAGCTCTATGGCCGGGCGATTGCGGACGGCTGGGCAGCGGACGGAGAGCCGGGGTTCTGTTATACCACGGACTGGAACGGAGAGCCTGTTGTTCATGACAGAATGCACTGGACGCTGGCGGAGGCGATCAACACTTCGGCGGTTCTTTTTCAAGTGACCGGAAAAGAAAAATACGCAGATGATTACGCGATGTACATGAAATACCTCGACGAGTGCGTGCTGGATCATGTCAACGGTTCCTGGTTTCATCAGCTTGACCGGTACAACCACCTGCTTACGACGGTCTGGCCCGGAAAGTCCGATTTGTATCATGCGGTGCAGGCGACCCTGATCCCCTACAATCGCAGGATCGGACTCTCGATCGCCGCGGCCGTCAAAAACGCTGAGATAACGGAAGGTGTAGACAAGGGTACCGATTAACCTTACATAGACCAGTTCCTCTGGACTCGCCCAGATTCGTACTGGTCTATTATTATGTCATTTATATTCGATTATTTAGAAAAAAGGTATTAGTACCAATTTTCTAAACCTGAACCTGAATTATTCACCGAAGTTCGGTGAATGCGGGTGAAACCCGCATGGATACTACAGTTACAGATTTTTCATAAGACATAGAACTGGTGGATATCCTTTATCTGTCTGACATGTTAATATATATTCAGTGGTATCAGGCATAATTTATGCAAGGAGATTGGGCTATGAAACTCGGAATTATAGGAACAGGAAAAATTATTGTGGATGCGCTCTATGCAATGGAGCCCATCGACGAAATCATCTGTAACGCCATCTGGGCCAGACCCCACAGCCGCAAGAGGGGGGAGGAGCTTGCCGCGCAGTACTCAATCCCGGAAGTCTATACGGATTATGATGAACTTCTTTCCGGAGCGGATATCGACACCGTCTACATCGGTCTGATTAACAGTGTACATTACTCATACGCAAAGAAGGCTCTGGAGTACAATAAGAACGTGATTCTTGAAAAACCCTTCACGGGAACCTATGAGGAGGCAAAGGAACTCTTCGATCTTGCGAGAGAGAGGAACCTGTTTGTCTTTGAGGCCATCACAGTGCTTCACAACGATGTCATCGAAAAAATGAGAGAGAATCTTCCGCGCCTCGGGAAAATCCGGATGATGCTGGCTAATTTCTCACAGTATTCCAGTCGCTATGACCGATATCTTGCGGGAGAAGTCGACCATTCTTTTGATCCGGAATATCTGGGAGGGGCTCTTCGGGACATCAATGTCTACAATCTTCACTATGCTGCGGAACTCTTCGGCGTGCCGGAAAAAACACAGTATTATCCAAACACAGGATTTAACGGCGTTGACATATCCGGAACTATGGTTCTGGAATATGAAGGATTCACCGCCGTCTGCACCGGCGCCAAGGATTCGGACAGTCCTTGTTTCGTACAGATTCAGGGGGAAAAGGGATATATGCGCATAGATGGAAAACCGAATGTGGCTCCGAACCTGACGATCGTAATATCCGGCGAAGGAGAACCGGTCAAAGACGCCGCCGGTGCCATGGTAAGGCATTCTGTCCAAGAAGAATTTACCGCCGGGAAAGTTCACCATCGGATGACCCGGGAATTCATGGACTTTGCGCAGATCATCGATCAAAAAGACGCTGCCCAGGCAGACCGCTATGCCTCGGAGACGCTGGGGGTGATGAAAATTCTGTCGGAGTCCTGATTTCGGAACGGCAGCGAATACCATCGGTTCTGTCGGTTATCCGACTGTGTCAGAATTGCAGGCTTAAAAGCCGAGTTGTGAGTAGTGAATGTTTTTCAGCTGGTCAGACAGCATTTCTTTGGTGATTCCGGTGACTTCGTCGAGGGAAATATCTCCGTATTCACCGGATAGCCATCCAAGATATGACTGGGTGATGCAGGAGGCCGTCAGATCGCTGAGCACAAGGCGTCTGTTATAGGCTTCATGACTGCCCTGCGTCAGATCGATCCGAAGCAGCTTACGGATGGCATCTTTAAAACCTGCGCGAAACTGCGCGAGCCGATGATCTCTGGCCACAAGCCGATAGAAATCGATCTCTTTCATCATTATCTCATTGAGCAGTTCAAAGAGTCTGTCAATGTTGAAAACCTGTTCGTGAGAAACGGCTTCGGCGATGCCGGCTTTCATGTCATCAAAAAACTCCAGAAAAATATCATCGATGGACTCGTAATGAGAGTAGAAAGTCATGCGGTTAATATCCGCCCTTTTCGTGATTTCGGAGATCGTCAGCTTTTCAAAACCTTTCTCGGTGACAAGGTCAATGAAAGCCCGGCGGATCTCCTTTTTGTTTTTTCGAAATCTCCTGTCATCGGATGTCTTATACATGGCTAATCCTCATCATTTTTATCATGTGATTATTAACTATCATTATTGTGAACTTCCCACGAAATTAACTCGTAAATCCATTTCCCTGTCCCAACGAGGTTAAACATCCGCCTTTCCTTTCAGGAAATCGATCACTTCCTCCATGCTCCGTTTGCTCTTTGCATAGGCGTCCAGAATCTTCTTCATGTCTGCTTCTTT
>JAIKXQ010000035.1 GCA_024684035.1 Eubacterium sp.
GTGGATTTTGGGTCTGTATAAGTTTTCGCTAATATGTTAAAATAATATGATGATTCATTGGACTTTTTGACGAATAACAAATCTTATTCTGTAGGGTTATGGAGGAAAATGGATATGCGTGAACCAGATGAGGCAAAAGGATTCGCCGGTATTATCGGGCACAGAGATGTTGTCACACACATGCAGAGTGCCGTAAAACAGGGGAAGGTCTCACATGCTTATATCATCGGAGGAGAAAAAGGTTCCGGCAAGCGGCTGCTGGCCACTATTTTTGCCATGACCCTTCAGTGTGAACAGAAGGGAATTGAGCCCTGCGGGCAGTGCGCATCCTGCAGGAAGGCTCTGAGCGGAAGTCAGCCGGATATTATTTATGTGCACCATGAGAAACCGAATTCTGTCGGCATCGACGAGATCCGGGAGCAGGTGGTAGGAGATGTATCCATACGTCCATACGAGAGCAGATATAAAGTCTATATTATTGATGATGCCGCGCTGATGACTCCTCAGGCGCAGAATGCTCTGTTGAAGACTATCGAGGAGCCGCCGGAGTACGCGATCATCATTCTTCTGGCGGATAATCCGGAGGCACTGCTTCCCACCATTCGTTCCCGTTGTGTCACCCTTCGGCTCAAGCCGGTGACCGACGAGGAGATGAAGGAATATCTGATGACACAGCTTCATGTGCCGGATTACAAGGCGGAAGTCATGGCTTCCTTTGCCCAGGGAAATATCGGACGGGCCAAGAGAATTGCCGAGTCACCGGAATTCATGGAGTCCGTGGAGAATGCGGTCCGGATGATGAAGCGTTCCAAATCACTCGCGGTCTACGAAATGATCGAAGCCGTGAAGGAATTGGCGGGACAGAGACAGGGTGTCTATGATTTTATGGATGTATTTCTGCTCTGGTTCCATGACGTGCTGATGTTCAAGGCTACCAGAGAAGTAGACAATCTGGTATTCAAAGATGAAATAAATGCTATTCAGGAGCGGGCAAGTGTCAGCTCTTATGAGGGGATTGAGAAGATCGAAGAGGCGATTCAGACGGCGAAGGACCGGCTGCATGCCAATGTAAACTTTGATCTGTCTCTGGAATTAATGTTTCTGACGATCAGGGAGAATTAAACATATGGTAAAAATTATCGGTGTGCGATTCCGGAATGCGGGTAAGGTTTATTACTTCGATCCGGCGGATATGGATCTGAAGAGAGGGGATCGCGTCATTGTTGAGACTTCAAGAGGCGTCGAGTGCGGAAAGATTGTACTCTCTCCGAGAGACATCGAGGACGACAAGGTGGTATCGCCGCTTCGTCCCGTCATTCGAATTGCCACAGAAGAGGATCTTGAAAGAGAACGGGTCAACATCGCAAAAGAGAAGGATGCCTACCGGATCTGCCGGCAGAAGATCCGCGATCATAATCTGGACATGAAGCTGGTGATGGCTGAGTATACCTTTGACAACAAAAAGGTTCTCTTTTACTTCACTGCAGACGGCAGGGTGGACTTCCGGGAACTGGTCAAAGACCTGGCGTCTGTATTTAAAACAAGAATCGAACTCCGGCAGATCGGAGTCAGAGATGAGACGAAGCTTCTCGGTGGAATCGGCATCTGCGGAAGACCTCTTTGCTGTGCTTCCTATTTATCTGATTTCGCGCCGGTATCCATCAAGATGGCAAAGGAGCAGAATCTCTCGCTGAATCCCACAAAGATTTCCGGTGTTTGCGGACGACTGATGTGCTGTCTCAAAAACGAAGAGGAAACTTATGAGTATCTCAACAAAAAGCTTCCGGGACTGGGGGATCTTGTGGAGACGCCGGATGGACAGAGCGGTGAAGTTCAGTCTGTCAACGTGCTCCGTCAGAAGGTACGTGTTCTCATAGAGAACGGGGATGACAAGGAGATCGCGGATTATCCGGCAGATGACATTGTTGTGATCGCAAAGAAAAAGAAGGGCGGAAAGCAGCCGGTCAAAGAGGTGAAGGAAGCTCCGGATCAGAAGGAAATTCAGGAACCGAAAGAGTCTAAAGAGCAGAAGGAAAACCAGAGCACAAGAGAAGAACGGAAAACCTCTGATCAGAAAGACCGGAAAGAGAAAAAGGATCAGAACGAAAGCCGTGAAGGTGGTCAGAGACGACCGGAAGGTGAGGGACGACGCCGGAGAAACCGTGGATCCAGAAGGCGTGAGAATGCAGATCCGGAGGTACAGGAGACTTCCGGAGGAGAGCAGAAGCAGGATTCATCCCAGAAAGAAGGAAGAGGCGGATCCCGCAGAAGAGACAGACGTCCTCACTCCGGGGAATCACGGATGAATCATGAGAACGTAACTGCTGAGAACGGAAACGAAGGAAATCCTGAGAAGAGCGGCAGACGGAGAAACCGTAGAAACCGCCGTCGAAACCGCAGTGGTGCAGAACAGAAAGGAAAACCTGACACAGAACAGCAGAGTTGAGGGAGAACAGAGTGTCGACAGAACTTAGAGACGGAGAGCATCTGGATGATCTGCAGAATGGATATCACATCATTCAGGGAGAGAAAAACTTCAGATACGGAATAGATGCTGTACTTCTGTCGGGATTCGCGAAAGTAAAAAAAGGTGAGAATGCACTTGATCTGGGAACAGGAACAGGAATTATTCCGATTCTGCTTGCCGCAAAGACAGAGGGCAGGAGTTTTACAGGACTGGAAATTCAGCATTCAAGCGCGGAGATGGCGGCGCGGAGCGTCGCCGTGAATCACCTGGAGGACAGGATATCGATCGTGGAAGGAGATATCAAAGAAGCCGCGTCTCTTTTTGGGCCGGCTTCTTTTGATGTTGTCGTAAGCAATCCTCCGTATATGATCGGTCAGCATGGAATCGCGAATCCGGATCAGAGTCTGGCTATTGCAAGGCACGAGGTGCTCTGCAGTTTTAGAGAGATCGTGGAGCAGACGGCAAAGATCCTGACGTCCCGCGGTCGTTTTTATCTGATACACAGACCCTTTCGTCTGGCGGAGATCATGGACGTCCTTCGCGAATACAGACTCGAACCCAAAAGGATGCAGCTGGTTTATCCATATGTGGACCGCGAGCCGAACCTTGTGCTTCTGGAAGCCTGCAAAAACGGGCGCCCCAGACTGGCGGTAGACAAACCGCTGATTGTCTATGACAAACCGGGATCCTACACAAAGGATATCCGGGAAATCTACGGGGACGGAAGATAGGGAGCGAGCAAAAAAGGAGAAGAGAAATGGCAGGGAAATTAACACTTTGCGCCACGCCCATCGGAAACCTGGAGGATATTTCCTACCGTGTGCTCCGGGAGATGAAGGAAGCAGATCTGATTGCGGCTGAAGATACGAGAAACAGTATCAAGCTTCTCAATCACTTTGATATACACACGCCCATGACTGCCTATCATGACAATAACCGCTTCGACAAAGGCAGAGAACTGGTGAAGAAGATGCAGGATGGGACAAAGCTCGTGCTGATCACGGATGCCGGAACCCCGGGTATCTCGGATCCGGGGGAGGAACTGGTGAAGATGGCGGTGGAGGCCAGCATCGAGGTGACTTCCATACCAGGGCCGGCGGCCTGTATCACGGCGCTGACGCTGTCAGGGCTTTCTACCAGAAGATTTTCCTTCGAGGCTTTTTTGCCCAGGGACAAGAAAGAGCGAAAGACGATTCTTGAGGAGCTGAAATCGGAGACCCGGACGATGATCGTCTATGAGGCACCCCACAGGCTGAAGAAGACGCTGGGAGAACTGCTGGATTACCTCGGAGCTGACAGAAAAATTTCACTGTGCCGGGAGCTCACCAAAAAGCACGAGACAGTCATGCGGACGACCATCGGAGAGGCGGTGTCCTACTATGAACAGGAGGATCCGCGAGGTGAATTCGTACTCGTGATTGAAGGCCGGACACATGAGGATATCCGACGGGAACAGGAAGATGTCTGGAAGGAAATGTCCGTGGAAGATCACATGAAATACTACACGGATCAGGGGATGGACCGGAAAAACGCGATGAAGCAGGTGGCTCGTGACAGAGGGGTCGGGAAGCGTGAAATCTACGGGATTCTCAACGGAAACGGTGAGAGTTGAGTGCGTTGCAATCTGACTTATCAGTTGGTATAATGTCCTTATCAGAATTGGGTGTCAATTACCCATTGAAAGGAGATGTTCTCATGAATATTACGATAAGTGGAAAAAATATTGAGGTTACATCCGGATTAAAAAGTGCAGTAAACGAAAAACTCGCAAAACTGGAGCGTTATTTCACACCGGAAACACATATTATGGTTACCCTCAGTGTGGAGAAAGAACGCCAGAAAATAGAGGTTACAATCCCGGTTAAAGGCAGAATCATCCGTTCAGAGCAGGTCAGCAATGATATGTACGTATCCATTGATCTGGTAGAGGAAGTGATCGAGCGTCAGCTTCGTAAGTATAAGAATAAGATTATCGACAAGAAGCAGGCTGCCATGAACTTCCAGAAGGCATATATCGAGAATGACTACATGGAGAACGAGGAAATCAAGATCGAACGTTCCAAGAAATTTGAAATCAAGCCGATGTATCCGGAAGATGCCTGTGTTCAGATGGAGCTTTTGGGACACAACTTCTTCGTATTTATGAATGCGGATACAGATCAGGTTAATGTTGTTTACAAAAGAAAGGGCAACACCTACGGCCTGATCGAACCGGAGAACTGATTCTTTCGTGTATGGAAGACCTTTTGGATTTTTTCCATACGGAATCAGCTCTGCCTGGGGAATCCCGGAAAGGCCGGGCAATTAATATAGAGTTACAGGAGAAGAATATCACAATATGAAGTTATCGGAAAAAATCTTCGGTACGCACAGCCAGCGTGAGCTGAAGCGAATCATGCCGATCGTGAAAAAGGTAGAATCCTATCATGATGAGATGCGTGGTCTCAGCGACGAAGAACTTAAGGGGAAAACAAAAGAATTCAAGGATCGTCTTGCCAAGGGCGAAACACTGGACGATATCCTTCCGGAGGCATTTGCAACGGTAAGAGAAGCTGCATGGCGTGTTCTGGGGATGGAGCCGTACGAGGTTCAGATCATCGGAGGTATCATCCTTCATCAGGGACGTATCGCAGAGATGAAGACCGGTGAAGGTAAAACCCTTGTATCAACCATGCCGGCTTACCTGAATGCTCTTACAGGAAAGGGCGTACACATCATCACAGTCAATGATTATCTGGCAAGTCGAGATGCCGAGCAGATGGGACAGGTTCATGATTTCCTCGGACTTACCTGCGGCTGTGTACTCAACACCATGAAGAATGATGAGCGCCGCGAGATGTATAATCGCGACATCACCTACGTCACAAACAACGAAGATGGTTTCGATTATCTGCGTGACAACATGGTCATCTACAAGAATCAGATGGTACAGCGTGAGCTGAACTTTGCCATCATCGACGAGGTTGACTCTGTACTGATCGATGAGGCAAGAACGCCTCTGATTATCTCCGGTCAGAGTGGAAAGTCCACGAAGCTCTACGAGACCTGCGATATCCTTGCAGGACAGCTGGAGAAGGGAGAAGCTTCCGGAGAAGTAACAAAGATGACAGCGATCATGGGCGAGGAGATTACCGAGACCGGTGACTATATCGTCAATGAGAAAGACAAACTTGTAACTCTTACAGATCAGGGTGTCAAGAAAGTAGAAAAGTTCTTCCATATCGAAAACCTCTCCGATCCGGAGAATCTGGAAATTCAGCACAATGTAAACCTTGCTCTCCGCGCTCACAATCTCATGTTCAAGGACAGAGATTATATCGTAAAAGACGATCAGGTATTCATCGTTGATGAGTTTACCGGACGTGTGCTTCCGGGACGTCGCTATTCGGATGGACTGCATCAAGCCATCGAGGCGAAGGAGCATGTAAAGGTTAAGAGAGAGAGCCGTACACTGGCTACTATCACTTTCCAGAACTTCTTCAATAAATATGCGAAGAAAGCCGGTATGACCGGTACCGCTCTCACAGAGGAGCAGGAGTTCCGTGATATCTACGGAATGGACGTAGTAGAGATCCCGACCAACAAGCCGGTTGCCCGTATCGATCATGAAGACGCGGTTTACATGACCAAATCCGAGAAATATAAAGCCGTTGTTGCCGAGGTTGTGGAGTCTCACAAGAAAGGTCAGCCGGTACTTGTAGGTACTGTAAATATCGATACCTCCGAGCTTCTGAGCAGAATGCTTCGAAAAGAAGGAATCGAGCATCAGGTTCTGAATGCGAAATTCCACGAGCAGGAGGCTGAAATCATCAGCCATGCCGGCGAGAACGGTTCTGTAACCATCGCTACAAACATGGCCGGTCGTGGTACCGATATCAAGCTGGATGATGATGCAAAAAAGGCCGGCGGACTGAAAGTCATCGGTACCGAGCGTCATGAGTCCAGACGAATCGACAACCAGCTGCGAGGACGTTCCGGACGTCAGGGAGATCCGGGTGAGTCCCGATTCTACATTTCCCTGGAAGATGATCTGATGAGACTGTTCGGTTCTGAGCGTCTCATGGGAGTGTTCAAGAGTCTTGGCGTTCAGGATGGTGAGGAGATTCATCACAAGATGCTTTCTTCCGCTATTCAGAAAGCGCAGGAGAAGATCGAGGCCAACAACTACGGTATCCGTAAGAACCTGTTGGATTACGACCTCGTTAATAACGAGCAGAGAGAGATTATCTACAAAGAGCGCCGTCAGGTTCTCGATGGAGAGAATATGAGAGATTCTGTTCTGAAGATGATCTATGATACAGTGGACAACACTGTAGAGAGAGCCATCGGAGAGAGCAGTGAGGCAGAGGAGTGGGATCTGGATGATCTGAACCGTCTGCTTGATGCGATCATTCCGCTCAATCCTATTGATGAGTCGGTGATCAAAGAGGTTAAAGAGAATAAAAACGCATTGAAACAGAGACTGAAAGATGAGGCTGTCAAGCTTTATGAAGCAAAAGAGGCAGAGTTCTCGGCTGAAGATGAAATCCGTGAGATCGAGCGCGTGATCCTTCTTAAAGTAATCGACGAGAAGTGGATGATGCACATCGACGATATGGAGCAGCTTCGTCAGGGTATCGGTCTTGTGGGCTACGGCCAGAGAGATCCGAAGGTTGAGTACAAGATGCTCGCCTACGATATGTTCAGTGAGATGACCAATTCCATTCAGGAAGATACAATCCGCGTTCTCTATCATGCACATCCGCAGGAGAGCGTTGAGCGTGAGCAGGTTGCCGAGATCACAGGAACAAACCGTGATGATGATTCTCTCAAGAAGAAACCTGTTTCAAGAGCGGCAAAGAAGATTTATCCGAACGATCCCTGTCCTTGTGGCAGTGGTCTGAAATACAAGCAGTGTCACGGTAAGCCGGGTTCCGCAAAGCTTGATTTTTAAGGAATCATTTGGATGCAATAATCCGTGTCATGTGATATTATAACGGAGAGTTAATGTCGGGTGCGGCGAATGTCGCACCCGGTATTGCTGATGGGCACTTTTACCGGTGAGTGTCCTGTATATAGCCTTCGCGGTATTTTGCAGAATCGCAAAAGCGAAAGTGGAAACAGATCAGAGTTTCCCGGCAGATTAATCCGGAATACAACATTCATGAATACATGAAGCGCTAAAGCGCGAAAGGTGGTGAAGCTAGTGGTAGTAGAACTTGAGAACATGAAAGCAGAGCTCAGAACTTATGATCAGCCATTGGTGGAAGTGAGGGATTCACTTTGACCTCGCCAGTAAAGAGCAGAGGATCGAAGAATTAGAGCGAAAGATGGAGGAGCCGGATTTCTGGAATAATCCGGATGAGGCTCAGAAGCAGACAAAAGAGCTTGGTGATCTGAAGAATGATCGCGACACGTACGCAAAGCTCATATCCACAAAAGAAGACATTGAGATGATGATCGAGATGGGCGAGGAAGAGGACGATGAATCCATCGTTCCGGAAGTGCGTGAGATGCTGGATGACTTTATCGAGACACTGGATGGTGTCCGGATCAAGACTCTTCTCTCCGAGGAATATGATGTAAACAATGCAATCATACGTCTGAACGCGGGAGCCGGCGGAACAGAGGCTATGGACTGGTGCGGCATGCTCTATCGTATGTACTCCAGATGGGCGGAACGCAAGGGTTTTGCGATCGAAGAACTTGATATGCAGGAAGGCGATGAAGCCGGAATCAAATCCGTCATGTTCCAGGTCAACGGAACGAACGCCTATGGACTTCTGAAATCAGAGTCCGGCGTACACAGACTTGTACGTATATCACCATTCAACGCCCAGGCCAAGAGACAGACTTCCTTTGTCTCCTGTGATGTAATGCCGGAGCTGAATGACGACATTGATATCGAGGTACGTGACGAGGATATCCGCGTGGATACGTATCGTTCCAGCGGTGCCGGTGGACAGCACATCAACAAGACTTCCTCCGCGATTCGAATCACGCATCTTCCGACAGGTATTGTGGTCACCTGTCAGAACGAGCGTTCCCAGTTCCAGAACAAGGACAAGGCTATGCAGGTATTGAAAGCAAAGCTGTACATGCTGGAACAGGAGAAGCAGGCGGAGAAAGCAGCCGGTATCCGTGGAGAAGTAACGGATATCGCCTGGGGACATCAGATCAGATCTTATGTTCTGCAGCCGTATACCATGGTGAAGGATTTGAGGACAAATGCCGAGAAAGCGCAGGCAAGTGCAGTGCTTGACGGTGATCTTGATCCTTTCATCAATGCTTACCTGAAATGGCAGGCACTCCGTAAGAAGGAGAACTGATACAGAATTCGTTTGCCGTAATTATATGCGTGAATAACATGCAAGAAAACAGTGTGGATGTGTATAATTATTCACTTTGCAAAACGGGTTCCCGTGAGATAATAATTTTTGATTATTATATATTTTTAGCAACAAGACAGGAGGCAGGTAACAGTGACTCCTGTCGAAAATTCAGATGAGAGTGAGGATAATGAACAGATGGTTAATGTAGCCGTACTGGGATACGGAACCGTTGGTTCCGGTGTAGTGGAAGTAATTAACACAAATCATGACAGTATCAACAAGAAAACCGGAGACGAGATCAATATCAAGTATGTACTTGATCTTCGCGATTTCCCGGGAGATCCTGTTGAGAAGATTCTTGTCCATGATTTCAACACGATCGTAAACGATCCGGAGGTTGACATTGTCGTTGAGACGATGGGTGGAGTTCATCCGGCTTACGATTTTACAAAACAGGCCCTTCTTGCAGGTAAGAGTGTATGTACATCGAACAAGGAGCTTGTTGCTTCCCACGGTACAGAGCTGATGCAGATCGCAGAAGAGAAGCAGATCAACTATCTGTTCGAGGCAAGCTGTGGCGGCGGTATTCCGATCATCCGTCCTTTGAATTCTTCTCTGACGGCTGATGAGATTGATCAGATTACCGGAATTCTCAACGGTACAACGAACTACATTCTGACAAAGATGACAAGAGACGGTTCTGAGTTTGAGGATGCTCTTGTTGAGGCACAGAACAACGGTTATGCAGAGCGCAACCCGGAGGCGGATATCGAGGGACACGACGCATGTCGTAAGATCGCGATCCTCTCTTCCCTGGCATACGGACATCATGTAAATTTCGAGGATATTCACACGGAGGGAATCACAAAGATTACCGCTACGGATATCAAGTATGCACAGGAGATCGGTGCGGCCATCAAGCTGCTGGGAACCAGCTGTAAGACAGAGAACGGCTTCTACGCAATGGTTACACCGGGAATGATTGACCCTACCAGTCCGTTGTACAGTGTAAACGGCGTATTCAATGCCATTTTTGTACACGGAAATGTGCTTGGTGATGCCATGTTCTACGGAAGCGGAGCAGGAAAACTTCCTACAGCCAGTGCTGTTGTAGCCGATGTTGTTGATGCCGCAAGACATCTTCACAGAAACATCATGCAGAACTGGAGCAGCCATTCTCTGGAGCTTAAAGATATCAGCGAGATGGAGAACCGCTTCTTCGTACGTGTGAAGGGAACGGTTGCCGAGAAGATCGATGAGATCACAGAAATCTTCGGTCGTGTGGAGCCGATCAGCCTTCCTTCCGTACCGGGTGAGTTTGCTTTTATCACCAAGAGCATGAAAGAGGCTGATTTTGCCGCAAAGGCAGAGAAACTCGCTGATGATATGCTCGGAAGAATCAGAGTATTCTTCTGATCGGACACGGATTCATCCGTGTTTACTTGTCTCATGGGAAATTCCTCAGAATTTCCCATGAGACAAAAGGCTCCGCAATCTCTGTACTATATTGAGACCGCTATATCTAGTATAGCCGTTCTTAGTTAACTCGACCAAATACCTGCCTGCTTGCCCGAATAGCACGTATCAGAAAGCCTCGGCGCATTAGTCGAGTTATTTTGCGACAGCTATACTAGAAACATCCGAACAGTTAAAAAACTCCGGCTCATTCGCCGGAAGAAAAGAGTGATGATATGAACAAACATACAAATGAGAACTACTACATGACAACTGCAATTGCCTACGCGTCAGGTAAGCCGCATATCGGCAATACCTACGAGATCGTTCTGGCAGATTCCATCGCCCGTTTCCGCAGAATGCAGGGATACAATGTATTTTTCCAGACGGGAACCGACGAACACGGCCAGAAAATTGAGAATAAGGCAACTGAGGCAGGGGTGACACCGAAGCAGTACGTGGACAATACTGCCGGGGAGATCCGCAGAATCTGGGATCTCATGAACACATCCTACGACAAGTTCATCCGAACCACAGATGACTATCATGAGGCACAGGTTCAGAAGATGTTTAAGAAGATGTTCGACAAAGGCGATATCTATCTCGGTTCTTATGAAGGATGGTATTGTACACCGTGTGAGTCGTTCTGGACAGAGAGCCAGCTGGTGGACGGCAAGTGTCCGGACTGCGGACGTGAGGTGACAAAGGCAAATGAGCCGGCCTACTTCTTCCGCATGAGCAAGTACGCGCAGAAACTCATCGATCATATCAACTCACATCCGGATTTCATTCAGCCTGTTTCCAGAAAGAATGAGATGATGAACAACTTCCTTCTTCCCGGACTTCAGGATCTCTGTGTATCCCGTACTTCCTTCAAGTGGGGAATTCCGGTAGACTTTGATCCCAAGCATGTAGTTTATGTATGGTTGGATGCGCTGACGAACTATATCACCGGTATCGGTTATGATTGTGACGGAAATCACACAGAGCAGTTCGGAAAGTTCTGGCCGGCTGACCTTCATCTGATCGGTAAGGACATCATTCGTTTCCATACGATCTACTGGCCCATCTTCCTGATGAGTCTGGATCTTCCCCTTCCGAAGCAGGTATTCGGCCACCCGTGGCTGATCCAGGCCGACGGAAAAATGTCCAAGTCCAAGGGCAATGTGATCTATGCGGATGATCTGGTGGACATGTTCGGTGTAGATGCAGTCCGCTATTTCGTGCTTCACGAGATGCCCTTTGAGAATGACGGAGTCATCAGCTGGGATCTGATGGTGGAGAGAATGAACTCGGATCTTGCCAATACCCTCGGTAACCTGGTGAATCGTACCATCTCCATGTCCAACAAGTATTTTAGCGGCGTTGTGGAGAACAGAGGAGCTGCAGAGCCGGTGGACGACGAGCTCAAAGCTGTGGTCACATCTACCGCGCAGAAGGTGGAGGACAAGATGAGGGATCTTCACGTGGCAGATGCCATCAGTGAGATCTTCACTCTGTTCAAACGCTGCAACAAATACATCGATGAAACAACACCCTGGGTCATCGCCAAGGATGAAGCAAAACAGGACAGACTGGCTACAGTTATGTACAATCTGGTGGAATCCATCATTATCGGCGCTTCTCTGCTCAGACCCTACCTTCCGGAGACCACAGAAAAGATTTTTGCACAGCTGAATGCAAAAGAGCGCGATTATGAGGTACTTGATCAGTTCGGCCTTTATGAGAGCGGAACAAAGGTGACAGATCAGCCGGAGATTCTTTTTGCGAGACAGGATCTCAAAGAGGTCATGGAGAAGGTTGAAGCTGTTCAGGCAGCTGCAAGAGCGGCAGCCGGAATTGAAGATACGGCAGACGAGGCTGATGACAAAGAGGATATTCACGTAGAGCCGAAAGCAGAGATCACCTACGACGATTTCGACAAGTGTCAGTTTGTGGTCGGAGAAGTCCTTGCCTGCGAGACAGTTCCGAAGTCCAAGAAGCTTCTGAAGTTCCAGATCAAGATCGGTGATCAGACACGTCAGATTCTCTCCGGTATCAGAAAATGGTATCCGGAACCGGAGAAACTCATTGGAATGAAAGTCATGGCTCTGATTAACCTGGCACCGCGTCAGATGTGCGGACTGGAATCTCAGGGAATGCTTCTCTCTGCAGAGGACGCAGAAGGCAATGTCTGCCTGATGACTCCTTCCAAAGATGTTCCATCCGGATCAGGAATCGGTTAAAATGAATAAGTGAAATACAGCAGGGGGCTGGCGCAGATATTTTTGCGCGGCCCCTTTCTGCGCTTTAGGAGAATGGGATGATTTTTGACACACACACACATTATGACGATGAGGCCTTCGACGGGGACCGGGAGGAGGTTCTCTCCTCGATCCGGGAACAGGGCGTGCTGCGCTTCGTGAATGTATCCGCGGAATGGACCAGTCTGGAGAAGACCAGAAAACTTACGGAAGGAAGGAGGGAGGCCTATGCGGCTTACGGTATCCATCCGGATAATGTGGGAGAGCTGAATGATCAGCGCTTCGAGAAACTGAAAACCTATTGCCAAAGACAGGAGTGCGTGGCGGTGGGTGAGATCGGATTGGATTATCACTGGAATGTGGAGAGCCGGGAGACGCAGATCCACTGGTTCAAGAGACAACTGGCTCTGGCCAGAGAACTGAAGCTTCCCATCATTATCCACAGCCGTGACGCTGCAGCGGATACCATGGAGATTGCCAGATGCGAGGATATCGGAAAAATCGGCGGCGTGGTACACTGCTATTCTTACTCTGCCGAGCAGGCGAAGGAATATGTGGATATGGGAATGTACATTGGGATCGGCGGAGTCCTCACCTTTAAAAACGCCAGAAAACTGCGTCAGGTGGTAGAGGTCGTTCCCCTCGAGAAAATCGTACTGGAAACGGATTGTCCGTATCTGGCTCCGGAACCCAACAGGGGGCGGAGAAACAATTCCGCGTATCTGAAATATGTAGCTGAGGCCATCGCCGGGATCAAGGGAATCACCCCTGAGGAGATAGAAGCCGTGACCTGGGAAAATGCCTGCCGTATGTATGGACTTCCGGCGGAAGTTGATCTGGTTTAATGGTTGAGCGTCGGCCGATTTTTTGGTAAAGGAAATGGACGTTGTTTTGAATACTACACCGGTTTATTTGGAATAAGAAGAGCCGAAACCGGAAACAAGAAAAGGAGGATATGACAGTATGGCAAAGTGGTATGAGAGCGCTAATTTTTATCACATCTACCCCATCGGACTTCTCGGAGCCCCGAGAGTAAATGAGGGCGGCGAGGTGGTTCACAGATTTCCGGTTCTCACAGAGAAATGGCTTCCCTATCTGGAGGAGGAAGGCTTCGACGCGATGTACATCGGTCCGCTGTTTGAATCAACCAAACACGGATATGACACCATTGACTACAAGAAGGTAGACCGCCGGCTTGGTGACAACGGGGATTTCAGGGAGTTCGTGAACAAAGCCCATGAACTGGGAATCAAAATTGTTGTGGACGGAGTTTTCAACCACACGGGAAGGGATTTTTTCGCCTTTCAGGATATTCTCAAGAATCGCGGCTCTTCTCCATACAAAGACTGGTACAAAGGGGTCAATTTCGGCGCGAACAATGCCTACAATGACGGCCTCTCCTATGACACCTGGAGAGGCAGCGGAGATCTGGTCAATTTCAATCTGAAGAATCCGGAGGTAAAAAATTATCTCTTCGATGTGATTCGTTTCTGGGTGGAGGAGTTTGACATCGACGGCATCCGTCTGGACTGTGCGGATGTACTGGACTTCGATTTTATGCGGGAAATGCGCGGCGTCACCGAGGGACTGAAGCCGGATTTCTGGCTCATGGGTGAGGTAATCCACGGCGAGTACAGGCGCTGGATCGAGGACGCACGTCTTCACAGTGTGACGAATTATGAGCTCTGGAAGGGACTCTACTCCGGACACAATTCTCACAATTATTTCGAGATTGCTCATACGGTCCGTCATCTGTTCGATGTGCAGTGGGGATCTGCAAGGGGGTGCCGGCTGTACAGTTTTGCCGACAATCACGATGTCGGAAGAATTGCGTCCAACCTTCAGAATCCGGGACATCTGAAACCGGTTTACAGCTGCGTCTACTTCCTTCCCGGCATACCGTCCGTCTACTACGGATCAGAATTCGGAATCAAAGCTCCGAAGGAGCATGGGGATGACGCGCTCCGTCCGGCGATTGATCTGGATGAAATTCTCGAGAACAATCCGATGCCGGAGATCACTGCCTGGATCAAATATCTGAATTATCTCCGCATGGCCCATCAGGAGGCCTGCACCTACGGAGAATACAGAGAACTTTTGCTGATGAACCGGCAGTATGTTTTTTCCAGAAGTACGGGAAATGATGCTGTAATCGTGGCTGTCAACAATGATGATTCTGATGCGAGTGTCACGGTTCAGGTTCCTCTTCATGGCTGCTATTACGACTATGTGGATGAGATCGAATACCCTGCTTCCGACGGAAAAATCAGACTGAATCTTCCGGCGGGCGGAGCCAAAATTGTCGTAATTAAATAAACTTTTAAGATATATTCTTTCCGGTGCAGATGTGATATTATGGAACTGTCTGAGAAATTGGGGCAGGAGAATTACTTTTCAGATCAAATTTAAAGGAGACGGTTTCATGGCAAGGGCAAATAAGAAAAAAGGCAGAGTTTCAAAAGCATCAAAACCGGCACAGAAAAGCAATCAGGGTTATTCGGTTAAATCCGTGACAGATACGGTCAAGAGAACAGTGACCAAAACTGTTTCAAAGGCCACTTCACAGAAAATCGTTGACGATATTCCGGATTCCGCGGCAGAGGTACAGGTTAATGTAGATCCGCACATTTTTTCAGAGCTCGACCAGTATCTGTTTGGTCAGGCGACGCACTATGAGCTCTACAAAAAAATGGGTGCTCACACGGCGAAGGTAGACGGACAGGAAGGTTCCTGGTTCACCGTCTGGGCGCCGAATGCCTCTTCTGTAAATGTAATCGGTGAGTTCAACGGCTGGGAAGAGAATGCCTCTCCGCTTGTCAAGATCGCGGAGATGGGAATCTGGGAGCTCTTTGTTCCCGGGGCAAAAGTGGGAGATATGTACAAGTATCTCATCACGACGAAAGACGGAAGAAAACTTTACAAGGCAGATCCCTATGCTAACTGGGCAGAGAAACGTCCGGGCACAGCGTCCCGCATCGCGGATATCTCTTATCACTGGAGTGACTCCGCCTGGATGAAGGCGCGTGAGAAGACAGATCCGAAGACAATGCCGCTTTCTATTTATGAGGTTCATCCGGGATCATGGATGAAGCATCCGTATACCGATGAGAATCCGGAGGGCTTCTATAATTACCGGGAATTCGCAAAGCGGATTGTAGAGTATGTACACGACATGGGTTACACCCACGTGGAGCTCATGGGTATCGCGGAGCATCCGCTGGATGCCTCCTGGGGATATCAGGTGACCGGATACTACGCACCAACGTCCCGTTACGGTTCCCCTCAGGATCTCAAATACCTGATCGACTATCTGCATAAGAATAAGATTGGTGTTATTCTCGACTGGGTTCCGGCGCATTTTCCGAAGGATGCCCAGGGATTGGCAGAGTTTGACGGCGAGGCTGTATACGAGCATGCGGATCCGAGACAGGGAGAACATCCGGACTGGGGTACAAAGATCTTCAACTACGGCCGGCCGGAGGTCAAGAACTTCCTGTTGGCAAACGCGCTCTACTGGATCGAGGAGTACCACGTAGACGGTCTCCGTGTAGACGCGGTTGCATCCATGCTCTATCTGGACTACGGTCGCAGAGACGGCGAGTGGGTTGCTAATGAATTCGGCGGAAATCAGAACATTGAGGCCATTGAGTTCTTTAAGCATCTGAATTCCCTCGTTCTCGGAAGAAATCCGGGAGCAATGATGATCGCTGAGGAATCCACAGCATGGCCGAAGGTTACGGGCGATGTGGAGGATGACGGTCTCGGCTTCACCTACAAATGGAACATGGGATGGATGCATGACTTCCTGGAGTACATGAAGCTGGATCCGTATTTCAGAAAAAACAATCACAACAAGATGACCTTCGCGATGACCTATGCGTTCAGTGAGAACTATATTCTTGTTCTCTCCCACGATGAGGTCGTTCACCTGAAATGTTCCATGATCAATAAGATGCCTGGACTCGAGGAGGATAAGTTCCTGAATCTGATGGCGGGTTATTCCTTTATGTTCGGACATCCCGGCAAAAAACTTCTCTTCATGGGACAGGATATCGGCCAGTACAGAGAGTGGAGTGAGGAGAGAGAAGTGGACTGGTTCCTTCTTGAGGACAAGAAGAACGAGCATCTGCAGGCTTATGTGAGAGACCTGCTTTTCCTCTACAAAGAGAGTCCGGCGCTCAGCGCGAATGACGTGGGCTATGACGGATTCCAGTGGGTGAATCCGAATGATGCCGACCGCAGTATTTTCAGCTTTATCCGCTGGTCACCGGAAGGCAAGAATAATCTTCTGTTTGTGATCAACTTTACGCCGGTGGCAAGACCGGACTATATGTGCGGTGTACCGAAAACCGGCACTTATCAGCTAATCCTTGATAACCGCTGTGAGAAGTACGGCGGTAAACATCAGGTACCGGCAAAGTATAAAGCATATGAGAGCGAATGTGACGGCATGCCGAACCACATCGCATATGATCTTCCGCCCTACGGTGTGGCTGTGTTTAAGTTCAGCTGATGGAGCGGCGTGGAGCGTTGATTTATGATATTTGAAAAGGGTTCTGGCTCGGGATATTCCCGGGGCAGAACCTTTTTTCGTCTCATAGGAAATTGCTTCGCATTCCCTATGAGACAAAACGCTCCGCGGGATGCGCAGCTCGCAGATAAGAAGATCGCTTACGCGATTCTGCTCGCGCGCCAAAGTCCTGCTGCGCTCCCCTCAGGAATGAGGGGGATGGGGGAGTCGATGTCCGCTTGCGGACTTTGTTCTTTTTTATGAGAGCCGCGGAGGGAGCAGTGTATACACGCGAACACGTCGCTCCCGTCCTCAGCGCTCAGTAAGTCTGCACCAGGTGGGCGGCGAGGACAAGCAGCAGGAGATGCAGAGGGTAGAAGAGATAAAAGAATGTCTTGCACTTTCCGGAGCCGGCCTGTCGGTTGTAGAAATAGACAGGGAGCAGGGATAGGAAGGTGAAGGGTGCTTCCAGTGTGATTCCGTTCAGAACCAGGCAGGCCCAGAACAGAGCCAGGAGGTTTTCTTTCTGTGGATTTGTGGGGAACCTGTCATGCATATAATAGATGACGGCTATGGCACCTATGCCTTCGGCTCCGTAATCCAGATGGAGGAGGTATGCTGCGGCTGCGAAGAGGATCACGCAGGAAAGCTGCAGGAGAAGTGCCGCGCGGTAGTGCAGGTCGCCTTTTTCCCGAATGCCGGTGAGCAGGTGACACATCAGAAGGCCGGTGAAGAGAAGCCACACGGTATTCTGCCATTCCGGATCAAAGGGTTTTCCCTTCATGGCAAGATCAAAGGGGATTTCGGAGAGAAGCGCCAGCGCGAAAAGCCGGCTGAGGTATCTGCGAAGATTCCCGGTATGGAAGCAGCCTTCGACCAGCAGGAAACAAAAGAGTGGAAAACTGATCCGTCCGACGACATCGCTGAGGATAAAGTGCAGAGCGGCGGGGGCGTGAAGTGTCTTTGCCCCGTGGTCTGCAAGCATGCAGGCGCAGGCGATCAATTTTAAACCATTTCCGGAGAGACCTGTCTGCCTGTCGGAGGGAAGACGGATCCCGGATATACGGTCTGCGGCCGTTTTTCTGTTTGTGGATGATGACATAGGCTTCCTCTCTTTTCGGCAAGGATTCGATTTTGATCTTGATTCTATCGGATATTATAAAAAAATGTATGAATCGGGTCAATAAATCTTGGATAAATCAACAGTAGACAAACAAGTTGAAAAGGTATACTGTAAATATATAAAATCAAATAAACTGCAGGGAGATCAATCAGAAATCCCCGCAAACACCTCAGGAATTTTAAACATTTCAAGTATCTTAAATCTATTTGGTCGATGTTCTTCGACAGTTTCTCAAATCAATTTGGAGTTTATATCTGCTACCGGCGAACCGGCGTACAAAGAAGGTTGCCAGGGAAAGCCGGAACAAAGAAGGTGATTGTTTGTGTGAATGGGCGGTGAAGAACTCTCTTGCTGTTTTCTTTTGTCTCCGGGCTGTCTATACGGATTTGCAGTCACATAAAGTGGAGAATTCGTGGATTCTCTGCTGTCTGACGCTGGCTTTGGGTTACAGGCTGTGCAGTGGATCTTCCGCCGGGACAGCGGGAGGTATGGTAGATCGTCTGGCGGACGGTCTGGCGGGTGGTTTCCTTCCACTGGTGGTGCTCTTTCCTTTTTTTTGTATCTGCGCCTTAGGAGCAGGTGATCTGAAACTTCTGGCCGTTCTTGGTTTGCTATACGGGATCCGGGACAGCGGGCGTTGTCTGGCGCTGACGCTAGGGTTTGCGGCTGTCGCGGCATTGGGGAAGCTGTTGTGGATTTCAGTGGCTGAGGTTCGGGAGAAGAGACAGAGTGCTTTTAAGAACGCAAGGGAAATCCGGAGCGGCGAAAGCGTGGGAAGAGAACGGCTGGAATATATGTGGAATTATTTACGCAGAGCTGCCTGTGGAGGAGAGTTCCGGTCTTACCGGCGGGCCGGCTTTCACAGAGAGAACCTGCATATGACGGTTTATATGCTGGCGGCTGTCTGTGTGATTTTTCTCTTTATATCATAGATATTCTCTCGAATCCCCTATGAGACAAAACGCACCGAAAGATGTCTGTTTCGGCACGAGGGGGGAATGTGCGCCTGTGGACTTTATTGGAAAGGCGGTGATGTGTTATGAGCAATGTGCTGGCTGTTTGTGATGTGGAGAAGGACTATGCATGTCATTTTATGGAGTATCTGAATCAGAGAAGGAAACTCCCTTTTGAGATTCAGGTGTTCACTTCCCCGGAGGCATTGATCTCCTATGCCGGATCCAGACACGTGGAATTGCTGCTGATCTCCGAAAAAGCCATGTCGGAGGAAGTCAGGAAGATCGATGCGGGAAGGATTATCGTGCTCTCTGAGGGAGGTGGACAGGTGAAATATGAGGGGCAATATCCGTCTGTCTGTAAGTATCAGGGAGCCGGTCAGGTGGTTCGGGAAGTTCTTGACTGTTACGGAGCCTGGCAGAAAGCAATGTGTGCGGATGATGTCCCTTCTGCAGGGCGACTTGCTATTGCTTTTTGCTCTGCGGGAGAACAGACCTTAAAAACGGAAGCGGCGGTGACGGCAGCCAGATATCTGGCCGGCGACAGAAAGACACTGTACATAAATCTGGAGAGATGCAGCGGGATTACAGATCTCACCGGGGAGAAGTACGATAAGACGCTGAGTGATCTTCTTTTTTACTATCACAGAGAGAAGAATCGGATTGCCTACCGGCTGGATGGCGTTGTCCGGAAGACCGGAGGGCTGAGTTTTCTTCCGCCGGTGCAAAACCGTGAAGATATCGATGAGACGGGAGCGGAAGAATGGGCTGCCATGATCCGGGAGATTCTTCGGACGGGAGAGTATGAGGCAGTGGTTCTTGATGTGGAGGAGCGGCTGATCTGCCGGAAGCCGATGGCGGAGCTCTGTCAGAAGATTTTTGTCGTCTCCGGTGAGAGCAGCGCAAGCAGAGCCAGATGCGGGGTATTGAAAGGGGCGCTTGAGGAAGCGGTTTCTGAAGAGGAGGCGGAGCGGATCGTAGCAGTGCAACTGCGCGAAACTCCTGTGTCGGGAGAGGATCTTTTTTCGGAAAGCAATCCTCATATGGAGAAGGTGATCCGGGAGATACTCGCGGAGGTTTCAACAGATGAGAATACTTAACAGAGAGAAGCAAAGTGAGGCGACCGGGATTTCACAGGGAAAACAGACGGAGACAGAAGAGGAACTGTTCGAGAATCTGCGGGAACAACTGCAACAGATTATTGAAGAGAGTGTTGAACTCACCGATGATGAGCTGGCCGAGAAACTGGACAACCTCGTACTGGAGAGATGCAGAGACCGTCAGTTTCCCCTTCGAAAAAAAGAGGAACTTCGAAGACAGCTGTTTTATTCTGTACAGCGTCTCGATATTCTGCAGGAACTGGTAGAGAATCCGGGCATCACGGAAATTATGGTCAATGGCTGCAGTGATATTTTTTATGAGGAAGACGGAAAGCTTCACCGGTGGAACAAGAGCTTTCGATCCAGGGAGCGGTTGGAAGATGTGGTTCAGGAAATTGCGGGAAGATGCAACCGCGTCGTCAATGAACAGCGGCCCATTGCGGATGCCAGACTGGAGGACGGAAGCAGAGTCAATATCGTGTTGAATCCGGTGGCGTTGAACGGCCCCATTATCACAATCCGGCGATTTCCCGAGAAGGCCATTACCATGAGTGATCTGGTGGAGAGAAAGAGTCTGACCCGGGAGGCAGCGGATTTTCTGTGTGAGCTCGTGGCAGCCAGATACTCGGTGATTGTGGGAGGGGGAACATCGACCGGCAAGACCACCTTTCTGAATGCGTTGTCGTCGGCAGTTCCTCCGCAGGAGCGGATTATTACCATTGAGGACAATGCGGAACTGCAGCTGCAGGGGCTTCCCAATCTGGTGCGACTGGAGGCGAAGAATTCCAATATGGAAGGAATGCACGAGATTACGATCCGGGATCTGATCAAAACTTCTCTGCGCATGCGACCGGACCGGATTATTGTCGGTGAGGTCAGAGGTGCGGAGGCCGGGGATTTTCTGACCTGTCTGAATACCGGCCATGACGGAAGTCTCGGGACGGCACATGCCAACAGTATACGGGATATGATTTCCCGGCTGGAAATGATGACTCTGGCGGGAATGACACTTCCGGTGGGAGTCATCCGGAGACAGATCGCGGCGGGAATTGATATTCTTGTCCATCTGGGTAGAGATGCTCTCGGGTGGAGATATGTGGAAGAGATTGGTGAAATCACGGGTATGAACGGAGAGGAAGTTGCTATACAGACTCTGTACAGGAGAAATGTGGAGGGAAAGCTTGAAAAAGTGGGAGAACTGGCTCACGCGGAAAAAATCAACGAATACCGAAGACTGCGGGAGAGGAATTGATTATGCGGTCTATTGTATGAATCGAAAAGAATTTTTGACAGCGCTTCTGTGGGGGTGCGGCCTGGGAGGTTTTGTAGTGTGGATCTGCTACCGGTCTTTCTGGGGATTTCCGCTGGCTGCAGTGATCGCGGGCGTCTACGTACGGATGAAAAGAGAAGAGTTGGCGTGGAAGAGAAAACAGCTGCTGCATTATCATTTCCGGGATTTTCTGGCTGCCCTTCATACGGCGATGCTGGCAGGCTACTCTGTAGAAAACGGTGTGAAGCAGGCCGCGAAGGATCTGGAGCGACTGTACGGGAGCAGTGATGTCCTCTGCGTGGAACTCCATGATATTCTGCGGCAGATGCATTTTCAGAAACCTGTAGAGGTCCTTTTCCGGGATCTCGGAAGGAGAAGCGGTCTTGAAGACATCCGGAATTTTGCGGAGATTCTGTCCATCGCGAAGCGGACGGGAGGAAATATGAACATGATTCTCCAGTGTACCTGGAGGAATCTCTGCGGAAAGATTGATACGAAACAGGAAATCGACACCATGATTGCGGCCAGGAAATATGAGCAGAAGCTGATGAGTCTTATGCCGGCAGGAATCATTCTCTATCTCCGGCTGACCTTTCAGGGTTTTATTGAACGGATGTACGGCAATCCGGCGGGAGTTCTGGTGATGACGGTTTGTCTTGGCGTCTACGCAGGGGCATATTTTCTCGGAAAAAAACTGACGGATATCCGGGTGTGAGAGGAGGGATCTTGTGAAAATATTTGTCCCGATCCTGGGAGCCGCTGTTGTCTGTTATCTCTATTATCGACAAAAGATCTCAAAGAGGGTTCTTGTGGCCGGACTTCTGGGACTTTTCGGCTGCCTGGTTCTCACAGTCATGGATCTTAGGAGCGGGGAGCTGGAGCAGATCCGCTCGCTCAATAAGAACAGCAGAGAAAATGCACTGGAGGAGATTCCACTTGAGGCGGAGACGGAGGACGGAACCAGGCATGAGGTGAAGCTGAAAATCCCGGAAGAATCTGCCGATCCGAAGGTGGCCGCAAACGTTCTGAAGAAAGCGGTAAAAGATCTGGAAAAGCTTATTCTCGGGAAAAACAGGGACGCGTCTCATGTGGAATGGAATCTCAATCTGCCGGTGAGTCTGGAGAATTCGCAGGTATCCTGCGTGTGGTCATCGGATCATCCGGCGCTGCTGGGGTGGGATGGAGAGATCCGGATCGGAGTTCCGGCAGAGGGGCAGGATGTGCTGCTGAAGGCGCAGCTGGAACTGCAGGGGCAGACCAGAAGCTGGGAAAAGAAGATTCGACTCTATCCCTCCCGGGAGGAGACTGCATTTCAGCAGAAAGTTCAGAATGAGGCGGAAGTATTGAACGGCAACAGTAAGACATGGAAATTGCCGGATTCTGTAGATGGCGAACAGATAATCTGGTACCGGAAAAGAGGAGGAAAGGGCGAGACGCTCTGTCTGGTGATTCTTTGCCTGGTACTTGGTTCTGTTCTCGTCAGGGAAAAACGGCAGGAAGAAAAGATCCGGGCACACAGGGAGGAACTGATCCGAAGGTACCCGGAGATTGTCAGCGAACTGCAGTTGTACACTGCGGCGGGGCTCAGTCTGCGACAGGCGATGAAGCGGATTGCGAGAAACGAACCGGAGGCGGAGAGGTGCTGCTATGAGATGGAAAACGGTGTGTTGGAACAGGACGCCTACACCCGCTTTGGAGAGAGATGCGGGACTGCTGAATACCGCAAGTTGGCATTGCTGCTGGCGCAAAGCCAGATGAAGGGTGGCGCAAGGCTCTCGGAGCTACTGGAAGAGGAAGCGCAGGGGGCCTTTGAGAACAGAAAGCGCAGAGCCAGGGTTCTGGGGGAAAAGGCAGCGGTGCGGATGGTACTTCCCATGGGGATGATGCTTTTGATCGTACTGATCATCGTGATGGTACCGGCATTTCTGACGTTCTGAGAAAACACATACAGATAAAGAAGAGAAGGAGGAAAGAATGAGAGAATTACTTCGTGCTTTTGTAAAAGAGGAAGATGCGATTTCAACAGTGGAGATCGTTTTACTGATCGTAGTGCTGATCGGACTGGTTATTATCTTTAAGAGCCAGCTGACAAGTCTGGTGTCTTCGGTTTTGAATAAAATCACCAGTCAGGGGAACAGCATCTGACAGAGGACAAAGGAGGCGGGCGTCATGCGCAGAAGAAAAAGACTGCCGTTCCGGCAGCTGAGAATGTGTAAGGCCGGGATCACGCTGTATATGAGCTTGATTCTGCTGGTGATTTTGTCGCTGATTGCGGCAGGTTTCTATTCCGTGAAGATTGCCGCAGGAAGAGTGTCTCTGCAGATGGGCACGGAAGAAGGAATCTTCTCCGCCTTTGCCGGATACGACCGTCTCCTGTTCGACAAGTATGGACTTCTGTTTCTGGACATCGGCCGAGGTGAAAGAGAGTGGAAACTCGGTTCGGTTTTGAAAGGGATTGCCGGAGATGCGTCTTTTGTCACAAATCCCTCCGACGGCCGGGTAGGTGTAACGGATCTATCCATCTGTCTGCATGAATCCTCCGTGACGGGGCTGGTGCTTGCAAGTGACCTGGGAGGAGTTGCGTTTGAGAGACAGATCTGTCAGCAGGAAAAACTCCAGACCTCGACGGGAGAAACTTACCGGCTTCGTGAGAAAACCGGTGCGGACGCTGAGGCTGCACGGGAAATGCTGGAACTCCGTCAGGGGATTTCTGAAGAACGGGCGGGTGATTTTTATTCTGAGGTCAGTGAGGAAGAGCTGAAAACACTCCAGGCCGGTTACCGGGATCCGATCAAGGCAATCAAAAATCTGAAAAAGAGAGGACTTCTTTCCCTGGTCTTTCCGGATGTGGGAAGAATTCCGGCGGGAACCATCGAGGGACAGATGCCTGCAAGTACAAGAGCATTGAGGCAGGGCTTTGGTATGCTGCCGACGCAATGGGAAGGCGGCACCGGAGATGCCGCGGCCAGACTGCGAAGATTTCTGATGGACGATTTCTGCTGTTACACAGATGGCCAAAGGGGAGCGGGACTTGTCTGTCAGATCGAGTACGGAATCAAACATCAGAGTTCAGACAGAGAGAATCTTCGAGAGGTTCTGTCGGATCTTCTGAAAATACGGGAGGCATCGAATCTCATGTTTTTGTTGACGAATCCTTCGAAGGGACGGGAGGCGGATGTTCTCGGAGCTTCGATGGCGGCTTCACTCCTCTCGCCGGAACTGGCTCCCGGTCTTTCCTTTGCGCTGAAGACAGCCTGGGCATACGGAGAGGCAATTCAGGATCTTCGAAACCTCGTGAACGGAGGAAGGGTTCCTATAGCCAAATCCGAGTCGGACTGGCAATTGGAACTGACGGGACTGGCCGGCCTTGGATCTTCCGCTGTGGAAGCAACAGGAGGAGATCACGGGCTGAGCTACAGAGATTATCTGCGGCTGCTGGTGATGAAGGTGGACAGACAGCAGCTGGTGCCCACCCTGATGGATCTGGTGGAAATCAATATGAGACAGGAGGGAAGAGACGGATTTTGTCTGGACTGTTGCGTGGATGCCATGGAAGTTGAACTGCACGGGGATATCTGCGGGAGGGATTTCTTCACAAGGAGGGCTTTCGGATATGATATGAAAGAATGAAGAGTCCTTCACACTCATACATGTTGTCGTCTCTAAAGCACCCACGGATTTGCGTGTAAACACGCATCCGTCGTTGCTTTGAGACTGGACAGAGTTATGTACAAAAGTCCTACGCATGGCTCCGCGCATTGCGCTCACGCCATGCTACATGTATTCGTGTTCCGGACGATTGTCCTTCACACTCATACATGTTGTCGTCTCTAAAGCACCCACGGATTTGCGTGTAAACACGCATCCGTCGTTGCTTTGAGACTGGACTTTTGTGTACTTTTTTTCTGCGGAGAGGAGGGAATACTTCCGGTGCGAATCAATGACCATAGAAACCGATATGAGAAAAATGCTTCTGCCAGAGCGAAGATCGGGAATATCCTGAGTAATCCGGAAGGGTTCTTTTTCCGGTATTGGAAACTGCTTTGCAGATCCCGTAACGGAATGCTTCTCCGCAGAAAAAAGGTACACAGATCAGCTGCCGGAGCCAGTTTGACGGTTGAAGCCGCATGGATTGTTCCCCTGTTTTTTCTCAGTGTTGTAAGTCTGATCTGTATGATGGATCTGTTTGGCAGGTACAGTGACCGACAGATGCTGTTGGGACAGGAAGCGGAACGGTTGGCTGTGGAGCAGGGAATTGCGGAGGCTGCCGGTTCGAACTATGTGGATCTCAACAGGCCGGTGGAATACCGTGTGAAGTGGTTCCCGATACCGGTCCCTGCCGTGAGCATTCCCTGCAGAGGAAGAGTGAGGGTCTGGTCCGGGGACGCGGGAGGGGATTCCGGGACAAGAGGGGGCGGCGAGGGTGAACGGCTGGTTCTGGTGACAGAGCACGGGAGCGTTTATCACACGTCCACAGATTGTACCCACATTTCTCTATCTTATGAGGCGGTATCCGCGAACAGTCTTCGTTATCTCCGGAATGAGGAGGGACACAAGTATCATGCCTGCGAGAAATGCGCGCGGAACGGGCATGCGAATGATACGGTTTACGTGGCCAGGGAGGGCAACTGTTATCACAACCGGGCAGACTGCAGCGGTCTGGTGCGCAAGGTAAGGATGATCCCGGAGTCGGAGGCGGAAGGGATGCGGGAGTGCAGCCGCTGTGCACAGAGGGAACATGATCATGAGCATGAAGGGTGAAAGCTGGCTGGTGATGGTTCCGTCACTTTTGCTTCTGGGTATCAATACCCGACAGGATTTGAAATGCCGGGAGATCTGTCTGTTGACGACAATGGGGATGGGAGTAATCGGGATGCTTCTTCAGACTGTATGCTGGAACAAGAGCATCAGCTGGTGTCTGGAAGCCGCCCTTCCCGGGCTGTTTCTGCTGTTTACTTCTGTTCTCTCAGGACAAAAAGTCGGCATGGGAGACGGGCTGTCTGTTCTGGTGCTTGGGATATGGAGTGGAATGGGAGCTGCTGCCATTGCGATGATGGCCGGGCTTTTTTACATCTGTATCTGGAATCTGATCGCCGTGAGGCGAGAGATGGCAGACAAGGGGCAGGAATACCCATTTCTCCCCTTTTTGACTGCAGGTTATCTTTCCTGGTGCGCCGCCTGTCTGCTTCTCTCTGTCACTCATGTCTGAAAGCTCCGGCAAAGCCCGGATCCGGCTTTGTGTGCTCCGGGAAAGAGTTCCGCATTCCAAATGAGACAAGAATCTGTGACCATACACATTCAAAAATCGGAGGTTCACATGAAATCAGACCGGGTGGTGAATGGAAAGAAAAAGAGAAGGGCGGCGGCTGCGTTCATGACAGTGGAGGCATGTGTGATTGTGCCGCTGACAGTGATGATGCTGGCGCTTCTGCTGGTGTTGTTTTTCTTTGTTCACAACAGAAACTGGTATGAAATGGCTGCCTGGGAATGTGCCCTGACGGCATTGAACCGGGAAGAGGCGGGAGAAACCGGGGCAGTGGAAAAAGCTCTCATACATGGGAGGACACGCACAGGGGAACAACCGGTACCGGGAAGCAGGCCGGCAGTATCCGTCCGCGCAGCGGGAGGGGAGGCTGCAGTTTCTTTTTCGGGACAGAACTATCCCATGATTCAAACAGGGATTTTTGGCGGAGGGACAGAGGTGAGCCTGGTTCTTCAGAGACCGGCGGAAAAAATCAGACAGGCGGGAACCGGGAAACGAAAGCTGTTCAATGGATAAGCGGCCGGGGAGGTGCAAAACAGTGAAGACCGGATACAGAAGGGATATGTACGGGAATTATCTGATCTTGTCGGAAGGAGAAGCGCTTCCTTGTGAGGCATATCAGATCAGAATGCTGGTGATCAATGAGATTCCCGGATTTCTGCCATGCCATGTACATGAGATGGATGGCTGCCGGCTGTTTTATTATAATGTGACATCGAGACAGTCGCTTCAGACGATACAGGATCACAAACAGATGCAAAGCGGTCTGCTGGAGCTGTTGTTTCAGGCGGTTTCAGATGCTCTGGAGCAGTGCGCAGAGTATCTGCTGGATGCGGACGGTTTGCTGCTGCGGCCGGAGTATATTTTTGTGAATCCGGAGAAGACGGATGTGCGTTTTTGTTACTGGCCCGAGAATGATGAGAGCTTTCGGGAACAGCTGCGCGCGCTTGCAGAGTACTTGCTTACGCTTCTGGATCATGAAGACAGGAGAGCGGTTTTTCTCGGCTACGAGTTCTACCGCCTTTCCATGGGAGAGGAGTTCACCGCGGATGCTCTTCGTGCTTTGCTTCGGGAGTGCCGGCAACCGGTGGAACAGAAGGAGTCTACGGCAGTTGCTGTGGAGAAGAACCTGGATGAGGAACTCGTGCAACAGGCGGACTATGAAAATGAATTTTATGATTGTGAAGAAGACAACCGGGAGAAAAAGAAGCCGGGCAGGAGGAATGGCGAAAGAACAGGCGAAAGAACAGACAGACGGTTTGCGGGAATACTGTTTGCCCGATGGAAGAAGATAAAGAAGGCGAAAAAGAAAGAGAAAAAGAGGGAAGAACAATCTCTGGAAGAGCTTCTCGGTGAGGAGTGGGAGAAACAGACGATTCTCGAAGAGATGGAACAGCAGGAGGCGGAGAGCAGAGAGGGGCTGGCGGCAGAGAACGAGGAAACCCTTTATGGAGGGCGGGGAACAAGTGAATGGGAGCGGCGATCTGTTGCAGAAGGTGGAGGTCATGTTCCGCATACAGAACCGGAGGATGATGAAGGCGCTTTTGAGACGGTTTTTCTGGGAGAAGCGCGGGTGATGCAGAAACAGACAATAAGGGAAAAAGCGATTCTGATTCCCCAGCCGGAGTATGGAAAATCTGTGATTGCCCTTGAAAATGACAGTATTCTGATCGGAAAGAGCCGCAGGGCTGCTGATCTGGTTCTCCCTTCACCTGCTGTCAGCAGAATTCATGTCCGGATGCTTTGGGACGGTGAGACCTACCGGATGGAGGATCAGAATTCCAGAAACGGAACGCGGGTAAACGGGGAGCTGCTGCAAAGTGATGAACTATATGCGCTCCGGGACGGCGATGTGGTGGAAATTGCAGATTTGAAGTATATTTACAGACTGGTATGTGAGGAAAAATAAAAGCCATCGGGTGAATTACAGAGAATTACGGAGTATAATAGTTCCATATCTGTTAGTATGATCCCATGGGAGGTAAGAGAATGAGTGATTGTATTTTTTGCAAGATCGCTGCCGGGGAGATTCCGTCAGCAACTATTTATGAAGACGAAGATTTCAGAGTGATCCTGGATCTTGGTCCGGCGACAAAGGGGCACGCCCTGATTCTGCCGAAGCAGCATTTCGCGGATATCACACAGATGCCGGAAGTGCTGACGGCGAAGGCCTTTGTTCTGGCAAAGAAGATCGTCACCT